>JAGWKW010000188.1 GCA_028865155.1 Alphaproteobacteria bacterium | reverse complement strand
ACTTTTCCAAACCAATCCATAAGGGGATGAGGCAATATGCTCAGCTGTTGTCGCAGTGGACTGAATTTGGCGGTGAAACAGGCGCGGTGCCGCGACAAGCAATATGGCGAACATACAAGCAGCTGCGGCAAGGATTTGCCAGCGTTTGCCGTGCACGCGCATAAGGCAAAACAGCCATACCGCGGCAATAAAAGCCGCGAACAGAAGTCCCATCCGGTCGCCGCTCAGAAAAATGGCGGCAAAGCAAACACCGGCCAGTAAAGCCGAAAGAAGGGATTTTTTGCGCTGAAGCAGCCAAAAAACAGGCGGCGCAAAAAGATTGGCGATGGTAACCCCTAAAATAGGGCGCTCATAAATGGCTGTCAGCCTTGTATGGGTGAATAGAGGCCTGCCTATAATATCGCGGCCGAAAATATACTGGATGATCCCGTCAATGGAGAGGAAGGCGACCGTCGCAGCGCTCGTATATATCAACCGGATGCGCGCTCGCTCGTCGGGAATGACCCATTGAGCCACGCAAGCAGCGAAAATGATATAACGTAGCCATACGAAGGCTTTAAACAAATCGACAGCGCCATGCGGAATAAAAGCAGCTCTCGCGACGCTATACGCCCACAACGCCAATGCAACGACGATCCAGGCTTGCCGTGTCCAGTCCCAGCGACGATGCTTGATGGCGTCAAATAAGAATAAAATAGCGGCGATCGAAATGAAAATATCGCCAGCGGCACGGCCTATGACCAGGGCAGGCGGTGTTAAAACGCTCAGCGTTACGCAGATACTGCGCAAGCTTCCAAAATTTTCCTTCAGCCAGTCTGTGATCTTTGTCTTCATTGCTGTTATCTCCTCATGTTCGTTCCGCCGCCGCGCGCCTCAGCCGGTCGTTGATGGCAAGGCCTAACCCTGTCTCGGGAATGGGGGCGACCGCGATTATGGCATAATCCGGTCTGTCCATCTCGCGCAGCATTGCGAACAGGTTGGCCGCGGCTTCGTACAAATCGCCTTGCGGGCTTAAATTGAGCCGCGCTGCGCCGCCCTTGATAAACGCATCGGGGCCGAAAGCCAGAAAAGCTTCATTATCGGCCAGCGTTTCCGCATTCAGCCGCACGGGCAAATGAGGCGCATAATGGCTGGCCAGCATACCGGGCGAGGCGGGCGCATCGGATGCCGCGCCGCCATGAAGCTCGACCTTGCAGCCCAGTGCCATCTCTATCTGTTCGCGCGTCACGCCGCCGGGACGCAAAATGACAGGCTCCAGCGTCGTCGTATCGACGACCGTGGATTCGACACCGATGGCTGACCGCCCGCCAGCCAAAATCAAATCGACCTTGTCGCCCAAAGATTCGGCTACATGCGCGGGCGCGGTCGGGCTCAGCTTGCCGGACGCATTCGCGCTCGGTGCGGCAAGGGGCCGGTCGACGGCGCGCAGCAGTTTTTGCGCCGCCGGATGCGACGGCACGCGCACCGCAAGCGTATCTAGCCCCGCGCTCGTCAGCAATGACACAGGCGCATCTTTTTTACGCGGCATAATCAGTGTCAGCGGCCCCGGCCAGAAAGCCGAAGCCAGCGTCCGTGCCGTTTCGTTCCATTCGACCAGTGCATCCAGGGCGCGCGCTTCCGCGACATGGACGATAAGGGGGTTGAAGCTGGGCCGCCCCTTGGCCGCATAAATCGCGGCCACAGCCTCGCCATTCGTCGCATCGCCGCCAAGGCCATAGACCGTCTCGGTCGGGAAGGCGACAAGCTTTCCCTCGCGCAGCAGCGAAGCTGCGCGCGCAATCGAATCCTCATCGACGGGCAAAACCGCAGGCATCAAAGCTCCGCGAGGGCCTTTTTCACGGCCTCGACATGGCCCGCGACGCTGACCTTGCGCCACGCGGCGCGAACCACGCCTTTGGCGTCGATCAGGAAGGTCGAACGTTCGATGCCCATATAAATCCGGCCATACATGCTTTTCTTCTTCCACACGCCGTATTGTTCGCAAACCTTGCCTTCGGGATCGGAGGCGAGCGGGAAAGTCAGCTGATATTTCTTGGCGAATTTTTCATGGCTTTCGATGCTGTCCTTCGACACGCCGACGACGGCGATGCCGAGCTTCGAAAAAGCGGGCAGGGCATCGCGGAACCCGCAAGCCTCGGCCGTGCAGCCTGACGTGTCGTCCTTGGGATAGAAGTAAAGCACGAAGAGTTTTCCTTTGAGCGCAGCGCTGTTGGCCGAGCCGATTTTGGTCGCTTTCATGGAAAAAGCGGGCGCACGGTCGCCTGCGGCTGGTTTTTCAGCCGGAGCGGGCGTTTTTACCTTTTTTGCAGCAGGCTTGGCAGGTTTTTTTATTGTTTTCCTTGAGCTTTTCGCGGCGGTTGGCATATTGAATCTCCGTGTGATAGACAGGCCATTAAAGCATACGGGCCGAAGCCTGTACATCCGCCTCGTAAGGCAAAAACAGGTACCCGCCATCCGATGTTGCGCCTTTTCCGATACATTGCCGAAGCCGTGGCCGCCATCGTCGGCGTCGTCGCGATTCTGGCTTTCCTGCTGGCCTGGCGGCTCAGCGAAAAGCCGGTTACGTCCGATTTCCTGACCCCCTATATCGAAGGCGGCGTGGAAAGCATCGTGCCGGGCAGCCATGTCAAAATCGCGCATACGCTTTTGACGTGGGACAATGCCGATCACGCAATCTCGCTTCAAGCCGACGATATGAAGGTCACGGATGTGCGCGGCGGCACGATCGCGGTCGTGCCTTCGATGCATGCGAGCCTCAGCGTCGTCGGCCTGTTGTTCGGGCAGTTCATGCCCAAAGATCTTTCCATCGACCACCCCCAATTCCGGCTTGAGCGCGTGGCCAACGGCGCCTTCGTCTTCGGCGGCGTGGAAATGAGCGGTGCGATGAACGCGGCACGCCAGCAGCAGGCGGAATCCATCCGGGATGCCCTGCGCAACGCTTTCGGCCATCTGTCGCATGCGACCCTGATGCGCCGGTTTGCGGTGACGCGCGCCGTGTTCGACGTGTACGACATGGCGACGCAAAAAAACTGGACGGTCGGCGTACCGGAAATTTCGATCACGCGCACGGGCCTGCGCGAAAAAGGTGGCGCAATCGACTATGGTGCGCTGTCGGGGCATATAAAAGTCGAAGTGACGCAGAAAAATCAGGTCGCTTCGCTGACGGTCAATTACGCTTACGACCCGCACGAGAAGGAGCATCTTCTGTCCTCGTCCTTCAGCGGCGTAACT
>JAGWKW010000009.1 GCA_028865155.1 Alphaproteobacteria bacterium | reverse complement strand
ATTATCAGCAGCTTCACGGGCGCATAATTGCGAAATTCGCAATTTTTTGCAAGCCCTAAATTGCTGTTTTTTGGTTGCAACTATTAGAGGTAATTTCTTACTTGAAAACGTTAGGGGCGATCTGGTAATTCCCCTGTGGTCGAATTGATATATAATACTGCTGCATCTCTTGGGGATTCGCTTGGGTAATAGGATGAAAAAATCGGTCAAACAATATGCTGCGCCGTCCAAGACGGTGCCGGAAAACCGCATCGCGGAGCACCGCCAGAAGCGCAATTTGTCGCAAAAAGAGCTTGCGGAATTGGCAAACGTGGAAGTCTCCGCGCTTAACAAAATCGAAAACCGCACCCGGAACATCACCGGCGAGGAGCTGATCACCTTAAGCCGCGTTTTGCGCGTCCCCACCTACGATTTGCTCGTCGTCGAGGGGCCGCCAGTTCCCGAATTTTACGACCAGATACGCATGGACGGCGTCATCATCGCCGTCCTGGAAGCCGTCGAGCGCAGCCGGTCGAAACCGGATCCGCAGGAGCTGGCCGAGATCATCGCGTTCCTCTACCAGCGTTCCGTCACGCAGCGCCTGTCGCTGTCGGAGGTTCGTGAGCTGGCGAGCAGCCATATCCGTCCGGCCGGTCAGGGACGCCAGGCTCGCGTTGCCAACGGACGATAATCCCGCATAAAAAAGCCACAACCTATCGTCGTGCGCGGCGCATATCCGCGCGTATTTTCGCGCGAATTGTCATCCCCGAACTTGCGCCGCAGCCGCCCTTGTTCCGGCCATGAACATGCGAAAAAAGCAATAATCATCGTTAATAATTAGCTAAATCGAGTTGATTTTCGACGGAAAACCCGCATTGTATGCATAATTTTTCCGTTCCAACACAGTAAGATAACCAATTTTCGCTATTGTACGATGAAAGATTTGACAAAATTGCGAAAATAGCAATACTAGCGACGAAACTTACGGGTTTTTAATTATGGCCGACATTTTCTACCTGAACAAGCAAACGCGGGACAACATGCGGTTAGCGCGCCAATGCATCCTGAAAACTTACGATCTGGTCAGGCAGGGCCGCGAAAAGACCGCCCTCAGATTTGCCAACCGCGCCGTCGAGGCCTTTGACCTCGCCATGAGAAAATCGCGCGAGCCGGAGCAAGACTTTCTGTTCATTCCTCCCGTCGTCCGCCCCGGCAGCACCGGAGACGCCGCATGACCGAATTGCGCCGCGACATAGCCGACTGCATGGCCGACGTTATCGTCGCCCAAATGACGGCGCGCGGCGAGTATTCCAAGGACGACCTTCTCAAGGCCGGATATACGCTGGACGAAATCAACCGCTATGAGCCTCTGGCCTATGGCTATGCCAGCGTTCAACTTCATAACCAACGGCGGCGCAATGTCTCCTAGCGTCGCCCTCCGGTTGCTCCCCGATCAACCCGCCGCGCCGGTGACCGCCGCCAGCGCCAACAGCAATGCTCAACGAAAGCCGCGCCGGAGAGCCGCCAGGAATCCGCTGCCGCCGGTCGAGGCGATGAATCTTGCGCAGAAATTTCAGGCCGCCGACGAATTCTGGCATCAGCTGCTTTCGGAAGTCGAGAAGAACGACGGCAAAGGCTCCGGCGCTGCGCTGGCGATGTTTTCCTGCTTTGTGCATTCGATCATCGATGACGGTGAACTGCGCAAAAATCTTGTTTTGTATTTTGATCAAAAATTAAACGACGGCTTTCTAAGTCGGAAAGCGATGTCGTCATGACGATGTATTTCTTGGGCATGGTACGCCAACTCATCCGTCCGCTCCGCCAGAAATGGCGGTGGTGGACGCTGGGTGCGTACCATGGCCGCTGACAGCCCACTCGTCCTCACCCTCGAACAGGTGGCGGACTTGTTGCAAGTGCCGACAAAGGCGGTTGTGCGTCTTCGCAGCCAACGCAAGATCGCTTTTGTAAAAATTGGAGGCAAACTGCGATTCAGAATTGAGGACGTGCAAGAATATTTGGAAAGGGCAACACAGCCATGCCTAAAGCGAGACGAGCGCCATGGATTGGAAAAGAGAAGGGACAGCACAACTACTACGTCTACTGGCTCGACGAGTTTACAAACCGGGTTAAGCGAAGAAGCTGCGGCACTAGCGATCGCGGCGAAGCTGAAAAAGAACTCGGCAGCTTCCTCATCGAGCGAGCCTGCGAAGCAAAAAACGAAACCCCCGTCCTCACCCCCGACAAATATCTTATCGCTACAGCGCTCAGATGGTACGCCCAAGAGCGAGGCCCAGAGTTAGCCAGCAAAGAATTTCTTGGCCGCGCCGTCGAACGGTTGCTTAAATTCTTCGGCCCCAACACCACGGTTTCAAACGTCACCCCTGAAGTTTGCAGGCGCTATATTCGGGAGAGAGTCCGTCATCGTCGCAGCTATATAAACAAAAATGGTGAGAAGGTTCTGGATCCGGTAAATACCGCGCCCGTCTCAAACGGAACGACTAAGCGTGAACTTTCTATCTTGTCTGCAGCCTTCGGCCACGCGGTGAAAAACGGCCGACTTACATCCGCGCCCAAAATCTTTAAGCCAAAAGACCCTCCGAACCGGACTCGATATCTTACGAAAGAGGAAATCGAACAGCTTTTGCAAAACTGCGTGGAGCCTCACATCAGGTTGTTCACGCTGCTGGCGATCAATACCGGCGCTCGCAAGGGGGCGATACTTGAACTGACATGGTCGCAGATCGATTTTGCGACCCGCATCATTAACCTCAACCAAGAAGGCCGGGTGCAAAGCAACAAGCGCCGCGCCATTGTGCCGATAAACGATGTGTTGCTTCAGGCGCTACATGACCAGCGCGCCAAAGTAAAAGAGGAGAGTGAAAAACTGCTGGCCAAGGGGCTGCCAGCCGTGATGACGCCTTACGTCATAAGTTACCGCAACGCTCCGGTCGTGGATATCAAGGTGGGATTCAGGGAGGCGGTCAAAAGGGCTAACCTGGCCAATGTAACGCCCCACACGTTGCGCCACACGGCGGGTACGCTCATGGCTTTGGCCGGTATCGATCTTTTCCTGATCGCCAAATTACTGGGACACACGGTGCAAAAGACCACCGAACTTTACGCACATTTCCACCCGGATTATCTGCGCGGCGCGGTCAACGTTCTGAACAACGTGACTCCCAAAACACGCATGTACGCGACCGAAGAAATCGTCCTAAAACAGACGTTTTAGGGGCGTGACTCCCAACGTGACTCCCAAAACTGGTAACTACGCTGGTCACAAAGGCAACTAAGCCTTTGAAAAAATTGGAGCGGGCGAAGGGGATCGAACCCTCGACCCCGACCTTGGCAAGGTCGTGCTCTACCGCTGAGCTACACCCGCATCCAAAGAAAACGAAGAGCCAGAGCGCCCCCCGAAACGGAAGCGCGATAATACAAAGATAAATCGTTAATGCAAGCGGGAAATCGGCGGCGGCTATGTGCGCGGACTGGCGGCATATCGCGGCCTTCGGGCATGCTTGCGGCACGATGCTTGCTTCTTTTTCATGCCTTTTCCTTGACGCTGGCGCGGGAATGGGGGATTCTTGGTTAACCTTCTCGCCTGACTATGCCTGAAGGGCGTTTTTCCCGTTCCCGCGCCGCCGGAGCCGCCCATGTCCGAAGCCGAAGCCATTGAAATCTGTCGCGAGGCGATCCTCGTCATGCTCAAAATCGTTGGGCCCATCATGCTGGCCGGGCTTGTCGTCGGCGTGATCGTGTCGCTGATCCAGGCCGTGACGCAGATTCAGGAAATGGCCCTGACCTTCATCCCCAAAATGGTCGTCGTGTTCGCAGTCACGATCTGGCTTTTCCCTTTCATGATGGCGACGCTGGGCGGCTTCACCCATTCCCTGACCGATCGCATCGTGCAGATCGGGCTTAGCAACGGCTGACGATGCCGTCGACCTTTCATCTCGACGCTTTTCTTTCCGGCCATGTTTTCGCTTTCCTTTTGCTGTTCGCGCGCATCGGGGCGGTGATCATGCTATTCCCCGGCATCGGCGACACATACGTGCCGCCGCGCATCCGCTTGGCGTTCGCTCTTTCGATCAGCGCGCTTTTGCTCGAACCGATGTTGCCGCGCCTGCCGGCGATGCCGTCGCAGCCCGGAGCACTGGCCAGCCTTTTGATGTACGAGATCGTCATCGGCCTGTTCTTCGGCACGCTGATCCGCGTCATCGTCAGCACGCTCGAAGCGGCGGGCTCGGTCATCGGCATGGAAACCGGCCTGTCGAGCGCGACTTTGCTGAACCCCGCGCTCGCGACGCAAAGCACGCTGCCCAGCGCTTTTCTAACTCTTGCCGGCATGGCGTTGATCTTCGTCACCGGCGCCGACCGTTTCCTGTTTCGCTGCATGGCCGCGCTTTACGATTTCTTCCCGGCGGGCGGAACGCTGATGCCCGGCGACATGGCGCGGGTCGTGATCGACCTCGTCAACCGCAGCTTTACCGTCGGTATCGAACTGGCCGCGCCGTTCTTCATCATGGGGCTTTTGATGTACACCGCGTTCGGCATTTTACAGCGCCTGATGCCGCAGGTTCAGGTTTTCCTCGTCGCGCTGCCGCTGCAGATCTGGGGCGGCCTGCTGCTGTTCTCGCTGACCGTTACCACCATGATGACGATATGGCTGAAATTCCTCGACCATTCGCTCGGCTCTTTTTTCCAGGGGTAGGGGGCAGGCATGGCCGAACAGGATCAGGACCAAAAAACCGAAGCCCCGACCGGCAAACGCCTGTCCGAAGCGCGCGAACGCGGCGAAGTTCCGGTCAGCCGCGAAACTTCCTCCTGGGTGTCCATGCTCGGCATCCTGGTTGTGATGGCGTGGATGGTGCCGCCGGTCACGCGGCAGATGGCCGGGCTGATGCGCGCCTTTATCGAACAGCCGCAAAATTTTCCCATCAGCGACAAGGACATTCAGGCCCTGATGTTCCATGTGCTGGAACAGGTCGGGTTGATCACGGGGCTGGCCTTTTTCGTCCTGACCGTGGCGGCGGTCGGCGGCGTCATGGTGCAGACGGGGTTTTTCTTTGTGCTGGCCCGGATCGAGCCCGACCTGGCGAAGCTTTCGCCGATGCAGGGGATCAAGCGGCTTTTTTCCACCCAGGCGCTGGTCGAGTTCGGCAAAAGCATCGCCAAATTCGTCTTTCTGGGCGGCGTCGCCTATGCCGTTCTCGCGCCCGTCGCTTTGCGCTCGCCCGGCTTCACCGGCATGCCGCTGCACGCGATTCTGGCATTCCTGGAAAAAAACACCATCCACCTGATCTCGATCATGCTGCTCGCCTTCACCGTGATCGCGGCGGGCGACCTTTTCTATACGCGCTGGCAATATATCAAGAATTTGCGCATGACCAAGGAAGAGGTCAAGGACGAGTTCAAGCAGATGGAAGGCGATCCGATGATCAAGCAGCGCCTGCGCCAGATCCGCGCCGAGAAAGCGCGCAAACGCATGATGGCGCAGGTGCCCAAAGCCGACGTCGTCATCACCAACCCGACCCATTACGCGGTCGCTTTGCAATATGACGGCGACAAAATGGCCGCGCCCGTGGTTCTGGCCAAAGGCATCAACCTGATCGCCGAGCGCATCCGCAACGTGGCCGAGGAAAACCGCATTCCGCTGGTCAGCAACCCGCCCTTGTCGCGCGCGCTTTACGAAACGGTCGAGGTTGACCAGCAGATTCCGGCGCAGCATTATCGGGCGGTGGCGGAAGTCATTTCGTACGTCTATAAATTGCGGATGCGGAAACCCTGATGCGCGCCGGACTTTTGATGCTTGGGCTTTTGCTTGCGCTCGCCGCTTGTGGCGAGGAGCGCGGGCCGTACCACGTCTATACCCCGCCCTTGTCGGCCAGCGGCCAGATGTGCGCCGACCAATGCACCCAGTCGCACAATTACTGCTATCAGTCCTGCGGCCTCGACTACCGGTCCTGCATCAACGACGTGCAGGCGATTGGTGCGCATGACTACGAAATGTACGTCAAGACCCGTTTCGACGCGCACGAGAAGGTCGAAAAACAGCCGTCCGATTTCGAGCATCCCGGCGCCTGCGCGGTGCAGAAGAAAAAATGTCTGTCCGCTTGCGACGACCCTTACAATACGTGCTACGGTGCGTGCGGCGGCACGGTCACGACCGTCTATTCGTGCCAATCCTTCTGTTTCAAGTGAATGTGCATCCCATGACCCTTGCCCCCGTCCATCGCAATCGCCAGACCAAGATCATCGCTACGCTCGGCCCGGCTTCGTCTTCGCGCGAGAAGATCCGCGCCCTGTTCGATGCCGGAGCAGATGTGTTCCGGCTCAATTTCAGCCACGGCTCGCATGACGACCATCGCGCGCGGCTTGCCGCGATCCGCGAGGTCGAAGCCGAGGCCGGGCGGCCCATCGCCGTCATCGCCGACCTTCAGGGGCCGAAACTGCGGGTCGGGGTTTTTACCAAGGGCGCCGTCGATCTGCAGGCGGGGCAGGCGTTCCGGCTCGACCTCGACCCCGCGCCGGGCGACGGGGCGCGCGTGCAGCTTCCGCATCCGGAGATTTTTGCCGCATTGGAAACCGGCAACGAACTATTGTGCGATGACGGCAAGGTGCGGTTGCGGGTGACCGCGTGCGGCAAGGATTACGCCGATACTGTCGTCGTCGCCGGAACGCGCCTGTCAGATCGCAAGGGCGTCAATGTGCCCGACGCGGTGCTGGGCCTGTCGCCCCTGACCGACAAGGACCGTGCCGACCTGGCGGCTGCGCTCGATATGGGCGTGGATTGGGTCGCCTTGTCCTTCGTGCAGCGTGCCGAAGACGTCGCCGAGGCGCGCGGCCTGATCGGCAACCGCGCGGCGATTATCGCCAAGCTCGAAAAACCGGCGGCGGTGAAGAATTTGCTGCCTATTCTGGAACTGGCCGACGCGGTGATGGTGGCGCGCGGCGATCTGGGCGTCGAGATGCCGCCTGAAGACGTGCCGCGCACGCAGAAAATGATTTTGCGCGAAGCGCGCCGCGCCGGCAAACCGGTCATCGTCGCGACGCAGATGCTCGAGTCGATGGTTGCCGCGCCCGCGCCGACCCGGGCCGAGGCGTCGGACGTCGCCACCGCCGTCTACGACGGCGCCGATGCGATCATGCTGTCGGCGGAAAGCGCGAGCGGGCAATATCCGGTCGAAGCGGTTACGATCATGGATCGTATCGCCAGCCATACGCAAAGCGACCTCGGTTATCATGCCGCGCTCGATGCGCAGCATCAGCCGCCGAAAAACACGGGCGCGGACGCGATCACATCGGCGGCCAAGCAGGTGGCCGAAACAATAGGCGCGGTAGCCATCGCGACCTATACGACCTCAGGCTCGACCACGCTGCGCGCCGCGCGCGAACGGCCGCAGATACCGATTTTGTGCCTGACCTCCAGGCTCGAAACCGCGCGGCGCATGACCTTGTCCTTCGGCGTCCATGCCGTGCATAACGCCGATGTGACGAGCTTCAGCGAAATGGTCGGCAAGGCCGTCGCCATCGCCATGCGCGACGGACTCGTGCAGCCGGGACAGTCGATCGTCGTGACCGCAGGCGTTCCGTTCGGCACACCGGGCACCACCAACGTGCTGCGCATTGCCGTTGCTGGCGAATGACGGACGCCGCCGCCGCACTCGCCGCCGCCATTGCCGCGCACAAAGCCGGGAACACAGCTGAAGCGGAACGGCTCTACCGCGCCGTGCCGGAAGGTGCATCCGAATATGCCGATGCCTGCGCTTTGCTCGGCACTTTGGTCGCCGGGCGCGGCGATTTTGCCGAAGGACTGCGGCTGGCGGATCAAGCGGTCGCGCTCGACCCGAATTCGGGGCTGTTTCATTTTCATCGCGCGACAATCTTGACCACGGCGCAGAAATTTCCCGAAGCGATTGCCGGTTACCGCCGCGCGCTCGAACTGCGCCCCGATGTGGCGCAGATTCATTATAACCTTGCCAACACGCTACGCGCCGCTAACGACTGGGGCGGTGCGATTGCGGCCTATCGCGAAGCGTTGTGGCTCGACCCGTTCATGCGCGACGCCTATAACAATCTCGCTTTGTCGCTCGTGCATGAAAAAGACTATGAAGAAGCGCGGCAGCTTGCGCTGCGCGTCACGATGCTCGATCCATCCTATGGCGAAGGCTGGCTGACTTTGTGCAACGTCGCCGAAAAGCTGAAAGACTATGATGCCGCGCTTGCCGCAGGTCGCCGCGCAGTCGAGCTGCGGCCCGGCGACCATTATGCGTGGTTCGGCTATGGGGTCGCGCTTAACCGCCTCGACCGCGACGAAGAGGCGGTCGAAGCTTATAGGCGCGCGCTGGGACTGAAGCCCGAACGTGCCGATATCTGGGACAATATAGGGCAAAGCCATCAATCCATGGGGCGGCTCGAAGAGGCCGAAGCCGCCTACCGCAAGGCGATCGAGGTCGCGGGGCAGACGATAGAAGGCGAAGAGGCGCGCGAGGTCGCGGAGGAAGAATATGGCGGCCGTTACTGGCATCTCGCGCTCGTCGAATTGCTGCAAGGGAAATACAGGCAGGGCTTCGCCCATTACCGTTCGCGCTTCAAGGAAATCGACGCGCTGAAGCGCCTGCCGATGCCGAGCCCGCTTTGGAAGGGGGAAGATCTGTGCGGAAAAACCTTGCTGGTCTGCGACGAGCAGGGCTATGGCGACACGCTGATGCTGGCGCGGTTCCTGCCTGTGCTGCGGAAACAGGGCGCGCGTGTCGCCTTTTCGGTGCACAAGGTTTTGAAGCCCTTGTTCGACGGCTGGAACGGGGCGGATGTCGTGATCGAACACGGCAAGGACGTTCCGCCGTGCGATTATTTCTGCGCCACGTTCGATTTGCCGCATCGCATGGGCACGACGCTCGAAAATCTGCCGTATGACGTGCCCTACCTGCCCGTGCCGCCGCCCGACGATGCGCCGCGTTTGCCCGAAGGCGGGTTCAAGGTTGGCGTCGTGTGGGGCGGAAGCCCGCTTCACCTGAACGACGGGAAAAGGTCTGTGCCGCTTGCTGTTTTCGCGGACATGTTTTCCGCGCCCGGCATCTCGTTCTACAGCTTCAACCGCGATTTGAAACCCGGCGATGCGAACCTTTTACCCGGTTACGGCATCGAAAATTTGGTGCCGCGCCTGACCGATTTCGCCGCCGCCGCGCGACTGGTCGCACAGATGGATTTGGTCATAACCTGCGACACGGCGACCGCGCATCTGGCGGGGGGCATGGGCAAGAAAGTCTGGGTCTTGCTGCCTTTCGCGCCCGACTGGCGCTGGCTGGCGCATCGCAGCGACAGCCCGTGGTATCCAAATGCGCGCCTGTTCCGCCAGCCAAAACCGGGCGACTGGGCAGGCGCGATCGCGGACGTGAAATCCGCGCTGGCTAGTATATCCCGGCCCTAGCTGCCGAGCCTGATATCGATATAGGCGTTGCGGCGCAGGTCGCGCAGCAGGCCGCGCGCCTGCAGCTGGAGCTTTTCCGTGCCGATCGAGCGTAAAATCGCCTCGCGGTCGATGCCGCCGTTCTTATCGCGGGCGCAGACGAACAAAACGACTTCGCCCTTGTCGGTGGCGATGGGCTGGCTTGCGCCGTTGACGGGCACGTCCTCGACCTTGCCGGCGAGGTCGGGCGGCACCTTGTCGAGATCGACCGTGCCGAGCGCGTGCGCGTTCCAGAGCGGGAAAGACTTTTTGACCGTCTCGTCAAGCGCGGCGCAGCTTCTGACTTTCGCACGCAGGGCGTCGGCTTCGCGCGCCGCTTCGTCTTTGCCGCCCTTGCCATAAGGCATGAAGGCTTGGGTCAGCGTGACGCGGTCGCCGCCGCCTGCCGTCAGGACGCGGCGGTCACGGACGCCGAGGATGTAATAGCCGTTGGCGGCGCGGATCGGGTCGCTGATTTGCCCTGGTTGCGCTTCGGCCAGCGCGCGGTTCAGCTCCGGCGAAAGCTGGCCCTGCTGGATCCAGCCGATGTCGCCGCCTTCGGCCGCGCTCGGCCCTTGCGAGAACTGGCGCGCGACGGCCGCGAAATTCGCGCCGCGGCGCAGCTGCTGGGATAAATTTTCCGCCGCCTGCTTGACCTGGTCTTCGTCCTTCGCGCTGTCGATGGGCAGGAAGATTTCGCTGACCAGATATTCGGTGGCGCCGGCATTGGCGCGGATGCGGTCGACGACGGCATCGACTTCGTCGTCGCCGACTTCGACGCGCGGGCGCAGTTCGCGCTGGACGACCTTGCTCCATAAAATTTCGTCGCGGACCTGCGTCACGAGCGCGGAAGGCGAACCGCCATGTGCGGCTATGAAGGCGCGCATGCCGCCCTCGATATGGTTGCCTTGCGCGATGCTGGCCAGCGCCGCGTTGATCTCGTCGTCGGATACGCTCAGGTCGAGCCGCTTGGCTTCCTGGACCTTGAGTTGCTCGTCGATCATGGCGCGCAGGATTTGCGGCAGGATGTGGGCGCGGACGTCCGGCGTGTCGGGCAGGCCCGACGACAACAGGGCGAGTTTGAGCCGTTGGCCCAGATCGACCGTCGTGATGACATTGTCGTTGACGACCGCGGCGATGTTGTCGGCGATGGCGGCATGCTGCGCCCAGGCGGGGGCAGTCAACGACACGAGCAGAAAGGCGGAGGCGATAAGGCGTTTCATGAGGGGCCGGAAAGGTTAAGAATCCTAGAAACCCGAAGGTTAATGCGAATCTGCGCTTATGAAAATGATAATTTTGGCCTATCCTGCAAGGGGTATTCAAAACGTGCTGCGTAAATTGTCTGGAGAATCGGATGACGATCGTTTGCGAATTCAGGGAAACGAAAAACACGGTTGTTCCGAAAGCCTCCCCTGTCCTGCAAATCCTCCCTTATAGCGACTGCGTTTTCATGCTGACTGCCGATAACGGCAGAAAAGACCACATCTATAATGACCTGTGGGATGACTGCACGGACGCCCTTTACGCGCTGTCTTTCGCCAAGGACGGTTCCGGCGCGGAACAGGCCTTGGCTCAAATGTGCCCGGATACGACATCCGGCCTCCCGTCTTTTGTGAAGACTTATTCGGATGATGCCAACCTCGGGCGTGCGCTGCATTTCTCGACGCGGCCCGCCGCCGGCATGCCCAGATGGCGCGACCAGGTTTTTTCCAACATCGCGCAGCGCGACATCGTCGATCTGGCGAAGCAATTTTGCCGGCAAGCCGGCGCGAACCGTCATGGCTATCTGGCGTTCGACCTGTCGATGAAAAAGCTGTTTGCGCGCGAAAGGGAAAATTTGCCGCCCAATGTGGAAATGCTCGGCAGTCCGCGAAGGGAGACCCCGTCCAATGTCACGCCTCTGTCCGGCGTACATAAATCCGGGTTAGGATAGCCCGTGCTTCTTCATGCGTCATGCGTTGCGGTCGGCGGCAAAGCGGTTTTGCTGGCCGGGCCGCCGGGGATCGGCAAATCCGACCTTGCCTTGCGCCTGATCGATGGCGGGGCGCGGCTTGTCGCCGACGACCAGACGGCATTGCGGATCGAGGATGGCGTTTTGTGCGCCGCGCCGCCGCCCGCCATCGCCGGCATGATTGAAATTCGCCATGTCGGGCTGCGGCGGACGGACTTCGCGGCTTCGGCCCCGGTTGCGCTTTACGTCGAATTGGCGCCTATGGATGCCGTTCTGGAACGTTTGCCCGATCCTGAATCTATGCTACTTCTGGAGCGGCGCGTGCCAATGCTGCGGCTGCCCGCCTTCGCCGCCTCGACGCCCGCCAAAATTCGCGCCGCCCTGGCCTATAGGGAAACAGAATGACCGAAGAACCTCCTTTGCCTCCGCAGCCCATGCCGACGACCAAGCGGCACATCGTCGTTCTGACCGGCATGTCGGGCGCGGGGCTTTCGACCGCGCTCAAGGTGTTCGAGGATATGGGCTACGAAGCGGTCGATAATCTGCGCCTGACGCTTGTGCCCGCGCTGATCGACGATGACGCGATTTCCGGGCGGCATCTTGCGGTCGCGATCGATACGCGCAATGCGACTTTTGCGGTCGAGGATTTGTTGCGCACCGTGCGCGCACTGGCCGAACGCGGCGATTTTGAAGTCAGATTCCTGTTCCTTGAATGTTCGGACGACGCGCTGCAACAACGCTTTACCGAGACGCGCCGCCGCCATCCGCTTGCCGTCGACAGACCCGTCACCGACGGCATCAAGCGCGAACGCGAAATGCTGTGGCCGCTCAAGAACGAAGCCGATCAGGTCATCGATACGTCGCAGACTTCAATTCACGATCTGCGCCGCATGATCGCGGGCGAGTACCGCTACGACCATTCGCTGGGCCTGACTTTGTTCGTGACGTCTTTTTCCTACCGCCACGGCGTGCCGCGCGAAGCCGACCTTGTCTTCGACGCGCGTTTCCTCGCCAATCCGCACTGGGATCCCGCGCTGCGGCCCCTGACCGGGCGCGACGAGGCCGTCGCCGCCTATATTCAAAACGACCCGGACTATCCGGCTTTCATCGAACATCTGACGGCGTTGCTTCTGCCCCTGCTTCCGCGCTATCAGCAGGAAGGCAAAAGCTACCTGACCGTCGCGGTGGGCTGCACCGGCGGCAGGCACCGCTCGGTCTTCGTGGCGGAGGAACTCGTCAATGTCCTCGCCTCCCACGGATTCGTGACCGGGGTCGGGCACCGCGATCTCGACCGCAATGCAGGCAAGGCACAGTAAGGAGCAGGACAAATGATAGGCATGGTTTTGGTGACGCACGAGAATATCGGCGGCGAGATGCTGAAGGCGCTCAACGGCATCGTCGGCCCCCAGGCGCAGGCGCAGGTCGTGATCATCGGCATGAACGACGATATGGGCGCATGCCGCGACCAGATCCTGTCCGCGATCAAAACCGTCAACAGCGGTTCCGGCGTCGTCGTGCTTGCCGACATGTTCGGCGGCACGCCAAGCAATCTCGCCATCGCCGCCATGCCGTCGGGCAATGCCGTCGTTCTGGCGGGCGTCAATCTGCCGATGCTGGTCAAGCTGGCTTCTGTACGCGGAACGATGCCCTTGCTCGACGCAGCGCGCGAGGCCGAAGCGGCGGGCCGCAAATATATCCAGCTTGTTTCCGAAACCATCGCGCCTGCGAACGACCATCAGGGTCTGCGCGCATGAGCGAAACCGAAGAACTGTGCGCAATGGCGGTTATTTCCAACCAGCGCGGGCTGCATGCCCGCGCCGCCGCGCGCTTCGTTAAGCTTGCCGAAACTTTTTCGGCGGATATTACGGTGACGAAGGACGATATGCGCGTGTCGGCCCGGTCGATCATGGGGTTGATGATGCTGGCCGCGGCTCAAGGCACGACCATCGGCATTCGAAGCTCCGGCACGGATGCCGCCGCTGCGCTCGACGCTTTAAGCGAACTCGTGAAACGGAAATTCGATGAAGAATAACGCGGAGCGCAGGATAAAAGGCATCGGCGTATCGCCGGGTATCGCCATAGGTTCCGCTTTCATCATCGAACAAAGCGGCGTACCGGTTCCCGAATATGCGATCCCCGCCGCGCAGATCGACAAGGAAATCAAGCGCCTGCATGCCGCGATTGCCAAGGTGCAGAAGCATCTGGGCCAGTTGCGGCTCAAGGCCGAAATGCTGCCTGCGGGCGCGGAAGATATGGCGCTCCTGCTCGATGCTTACAAAGGCATGCTGTCGGGCTCGCGTCTCGTGCGCGGCGTTGAAGAGATTATCGCCAAGCAAAAACTGAATGCCGAAGCCGCGATCCAGAAACAGATCGCCGCGCTTAAGTCCGCCTTCGCCGCGATGAACGACTCTTATCTCGCGGCGCGCGCCGAAGATGTCGGCGAGGTCGGCACCCGTCTGATCCGGAGCCTGCTTCAGCAAAGCTACAACCCGTTCGCCGAAATCCCCGAAGGCTGCATCATTCTGGCCGAAGAAATCACGCCTGCCGACGCCGCGCTGCTACCGCCCGGCCGCGCGGGCGGGTTCGCGACCGTTCTGGGCGGCGCCGAAGGCCATGCCGCGATCATGGCGCGCGCGCTCGGCATTCCGGCCCTGTCCGGCATCTCGGCACTCACGCACGGGCTCAAAACCGGCGAGACAGTCGTCATCGACGGCCGCGCGGGCGAGATCGTCCTTCACCCTTCCGCGCCGACATTGCAGCATTACCGCGCCGAGCTGACGCGCAAGAAACAGGAAGATAAAAGGCTGCGCACACTGCGCGACGTTCCTGCGGCGACGCTCGACGGCGTCGCGGTGACGCTGCAGGCGAATATGGAATTGCCGCGCGACATCGACGCTGTTCTCGACTCCGGTGCGTCCGGCGTCGGGCTGCTGCGCACCGAATTCATGTTCATGAACCGCCCCGATTTGCCGGATGAAGATGAACAATATGAAGTCCTGCGTAAGCTTGCGAACAAACTCGACGGGCGGGTTTTGACTATACGCACGCTCGATGTCGGCGGGGAAAAACTGGCTTCTGCCCTTGGCGGCGCTGCGGGCGAAAGCGTGAACCCTGCGCTGGGCCTGCGCGCGGTGCGTCTGGGGCTGAAGCAGCCGAAACTGCTCGACACGCAATTGGCCGCGAGTATGCGCGCAAGCGTTCACGGCCCCGTGCGTATCCTGATTCCGATGGTTTCGACCGTCGCGCAGATGAAACAGGTGCGCTTCCGTATGATCCAGATCGAACGGCGTTTGCAAAAACGCGGCGTCAAGATCAAGGGATTGCCACCCTTGGGCGCCATGATCGAAATCCCCTGCGCCGCGCTGACCGCCGACGCGCTGGCCAAAGTGTGCGATTTCTTCTCGATCGGCAGCAACGATCTGACACAATACACGCTTGCCATCGACCGCGGCGACGACCGCGTGGCCGATCTTTACGACCCGTTCCACCCGGCGGTGCTACGCTTGATCCAGTTCACGGCGGCGGCAGGCTGGCGCGCCAACATCCCGGTCGCGCTGTGCGGCGAAATTGCGGGCGACCGCCGCGCCACGGCTTTGCTTATGGGGCTGGGCTTGCGCGAATTTTCGATGTCGCCGCTCCGGCTTCCGGCGGTCAAGGACGAAATCACGAAATTCTCGATGCCGCAGGCCGTTGCGTTCGGCGAGGCGATTCTGGCCAAAACCGACGAAGACGAAATTCGGGCACTAATGCAGGACGGCATCGCGAAGAAAAACTAGATTCTTTTCCCGCCGCGCGCCCCATGTGGCACGGGGCCGGACAGCAAAGTTCCCGATTTCGGGCTTTTGCGCTTGCCCAGAAGGCGCAAAACGCGGCCTAGTGTATCGCGCAAATCCTTCCGTTCCACGACGATATCGACCATGCCGGGGTCGAGCAGATATTCCGCGCG
>JAGWKW010000008.1 GCA_028865155.1 Alphaproteobacteria bacterium | reverse complement strand
GTTTGTTCATAAGCGTTGGCAATGGTTTGGCTGAAGCCGAGCAGCGCTATAAAGAACAAAATGGTGATGGCTTGATCGATATTGTTTTGAATGGAAACGGAGTTTCTCCTGTCGAACAGCTTCATACTCTGCTCGCCAGTCTTGCCGATAACGATAACGAAGCAATGCCATCTCCCACTCGCCCCGCCTCGACCAACGCTCACTTGACTACGAACGCTCAACCACCAAAGACGGCTCTGGGCGGTTGATTATCTGCCGTATCGGCAATATATGATTTGCCGAAAATTACATATCGTTAAAAAACCACCTTTGCGTGCGGATATGAATGTTTTATACCAATCCGGTCTATCGCATCGGTTCTTCCCATGTCTTCGCCCACAGGCTCACGCATCCTCGTCTCCGGCGGCGCCGGCTATATCGGCAGCCATGCGGCCTATGCCTTGAAAGAGGCGGGGTACGAGCCCGTCATCGTCGACAATCTTTCGACCGGCAATGCCTGGGCGGTGTCGTTCGGCACGTTCGAACAGGGCGACATCGGCGATGAGGAATTCATCGGCGCCGTCTACAAAAAATACGAACCCGTCGCGGCGATGCATTTCGCGGCTCTGATCGAAGTCGGCGAGTCGGTCAAAAACCCGGATAAATATTTCGACAACAACCGCGACAGGGCCGCGCGGTTTTTCAAGACGTTGAACAAGCACAATGTGCGCAAAGTGGTGTTTTCGAGCACGGCTGCCGTTTACGGCGATGCCGGCGACGCGGGCCCGGTTTCCGAGCTGAGCCTGACGCGCCCGGTCAATCCTTACGGCCAGTCGAAGCTCGAAGCCGAAGCCTATTTGCGCATGCTCGACGCGGCCGGCATGCGCTCGGTCGCCCTGCGTTATTTCAACGTCGCGGGCGCGGCCCCGGTCGAGGCCATGATCGGCGAAGCCCATCTGCCTGAAACCCATCTGATCCCGCGCCTGATCCTGCCGCTTATCGACACGCCCGCCGATTTGCTGCGCGGCCTCGGCCTGGAAAGCGGCTTCGCCATCTATGGCAACGACTATCCGACGAAGGACGGCACGGCGATCCGCGACTATATCCATGTCATGGATCTGGTCGATGCCCATTTGCGCGCGCTCGACTATCTGCTGAACGGCGGCGAAACCGACATTTTCAATCTCGGCTCCGGCACGGGCTTTTCGGTCATGGAAATCGTCGACGCCGCGCGCACGGCGCTGGGCAGGCCGCATTTCGCGCCTCCCGCGGCCCCGCGCCGCGAAGGCGACCCGGCCATCCTTGTCGCAAGCATCGCAAAAGCCGGAAAGATCCTGAACTGGAAACCGGCGCGCGCGCTGCCCGACATCATCGGCTATGCGGCGGCGTGGCACCGCTCGCCTTTCTATCGCGAAGCCATACGGGACAAAATCGCGCGCGCGAAAATTGCGCAAACCTGATTTTCCGCGCTATACTGAAACCCATGCTCAGGTTCCGCCCCCGCCTCGCCGCTTCCGAAAACGACAGTGACGCCGACACGCTCGCGCCGCACGGCAATGTCGCGGTCAAGACGCGAACCCAAACCAAGAAACCGTCGATGTACAAAGTGTTCCTGCTCAACGACGATTACACGCCGATGGATTTCGTCGTTCAGGTTCTCGAAGCCTTCTTCAACAAGACGCGCGAGGATGCCATGCGCATCATGCTCGAAGTCCATCAGAGCGGCATCGGCCTATGCGGCGTCTACAGCTTCGAAGTGGCGGAAACCAAAGTCACGCAGGTCATGGCCGCCGCGCGCCAGGCGCAGCATCCGCTCCAATGCACGATGGAGAAGGAATAATCAAAAATCGCTGACCCGCCCCTTGCGCTCCCAGTCGCCGTAACGGGTCGGCTCCGGCCCTTCGGGGCCGCCGGTTTCCTTCGGCGCGGGAACAACAGGCGCGGAACCGGGCTTTTTATCTCCGTTCTTGCCGTTTTTCTGCGGTTTTTTGCCTTCTTCGACCATAGACTTTCTTAACTGCTTATTTATTCCCTGCCAATAGTTTGGTACTATTCCGCCTTCGATAAAAACAGCCTTTATTTTGCCCCATGACCCTTATCGCCCCGTCCATCCTGTCCGCCGATTTTGCCAAACTGGGCGACGAGGTCGCCGCCATCGACAAGGCTGGCGCGGATTACATCCATATCGACGTCATGGACGGGCATTTCGTTCCGAACCTGACGATAGGCCCCGGCGTCGTCAAAGCCCTGCGTCCGCATAGCAAAAAAACCTTCGACGTCCACCTGATGATCTCGCCGGTCGACGGCTTCATTCCCCAATTCGCGGAAGCCGGCGCCGACATCATCACCGTCCATCCCGAAGCCGGGCCGCACCTGCACCGCACGCTGCAGCTGGTCAAATCGCACGGCAAGAAAGCCGGCGTCGCACTGAACCCGGCCACCCCGCTTTCCGCCGTCGAACATGTTTTGGGCGATGTCGATCTGGTTCTCGTCATGACGGTCAATCCGGGTTTCGGCGGACAGGCTTTCATCTTTCCGCAGCTTGAAAAAATCCGCGAGCTTCGCAAACGCATCGGCGCGCTCGGCAAAAAAATCGATCTCGAAGTCGATGGCGGCATCGACCCGGAAACGGCGAAGCAGGTTGTCGAAGCCGGCGCCAACGTCCTTGTCGCAGGCACGGCCGTGTTCAAGGACGGCGCGGCCAAATATGCAGCCAACATCGCGGCGTTGCGCGCATGACGCAGGCGGTGAAGCTGATCGACAAAGTGCGCCGCGGCGTGCAAAGCGTCGCTTACGGCAACCCGCTTTACCAAAAGATCCTGGCATCGGGCGACGCGCCCGAACGGCTGTTCTTCACGCCCGCCGACCCCTGGCCTGGGGATGCGGCAGCCGGGCAAAGCATCATCTCCGGCCAGACCTCGATGTTCGAGCGCGGCGAAAGCCCCGCCCTGCGCCACGCCGCCGCCGCTTTGCGCAACCTGCGCGCGGTCGGCACGCCGAACGCAAGCGCTGCAGCTGTGCGGCTCATCGAAGGCTGGCTCGACGCGTTCGACGGCTGGCACGACACCGAATGGATGCCGGATCGCTTGGGCGCGCGCATCGCAGCATGGATCGGCTTCTACGATTTCTACGCGCCGGCAGCTTCCGCGTCTTTCACCCCGCGCCTTGTCGCCAGCCTGCATCGCCAGTTCAAGCATCTGGTTCGCACGATATCGCCGTCGCTGACGGAAACCGCCGCAATCGATGCCGCGCGCGGGCTCATCTATGGCGGGCTTAATTTCCCCGAAGGCGACGCCGCGCTCGGCCTCGCCTGCGATTTTCTGCAACGGCAAATCGCGGCCGAAATCCTGCCCGACGGCGGCCATGCCTCGCGCAACCCGGCCGCGCAGCTACATATCCTTCGCCACCTCGTCGATATCCGCAACGTGTTCGAACTTGCAGGCATCCGCCTGCCGGAAAATATCGGCCTGGGATTAAGCGCGATGATCCCGGCGCTCAAATTCTATCGCCACGGCGACGGCGGGCTGGGCCTGTTCCACGGCGCGTCCGAAGAAACGCCGCTTCTGATCGACGCGGTTCTGACCCAGGCCAGCACGCGCGGCCGCGTCCTGCGCCGCCTGCCCGAAACCGGCTACGAACGGCTCACGGCGGGCCGCAGCCTGCTTCTCGTCGATGCCGGAGCGCCGCCGCCGCGCGCGCTCGGCGCGCAGGGCCATGCCGGATTGCTGAGCTTCGAATTCAGCGCAGGGCGCGAGCGCATCATCGTCAATTGCGGCGGCGCGCCCGAAAGCAGCAACGGCGGCTGGCGCGCGGCTTGCGCTGCGACGGCGGCCCATTCGACGCTGACCGTGGCCGACACCAACGCCTGCGATATCGGCGAAGATGGCGGCATCGACGGCACGGCGCAAGTCGCCGCCCAGCGCTTCGAGGAAGGGGGCGTTTACGGCGTCGAAATGTCGCACGACGGCTATCGTTCGCGCTTCGGCCTTACCCATCACCGCATGCTGCGCCTGTCGGGCGACGGCGAGACGCTGGCGGGCCGCGATATATTGCAAGGCAAAGGCGGCCGCGAATTCTCGCTGCGCTGGCATCTGCATCCGGGCGTGCAGGCTGCTTTGTCGGAAGGCGGCACGGCCCTTTTGCGCACGCCGTCGGGCGGCGGCTGGCGCTTGCGGGTCGAAGGCAAGCCGGTCGCGATCGAAACCAGCGTCTATTGCGGCGGCCCCGCCCCGCGCCGCACGCTGCAGGCCAAAATTTCGTCGATCACGAATGCGGGCGACACAGCCGTAACCTGGGGCCTGACGCGCGAACGCAAAAGCTGAGGGATAAAGGCACAATCTGCCCTCCCACGCGGCCAAAGATTCCCCCTCGTTGACCATTAACAACTTGATTCTCCAGTACATAATTTTGGCACGGCGCATGCACTGAACAGGGGCGGAAGGCGCGATGGGCGCGTCTTCGGCAACCGGGAATTACGGCAATGCTGGTTACAGGCCTCGTTCTTCTGTCCGACCAAATGGCGCTGGAACGCTCGGTCGATGTTATCGCCAATAACATCGCCAACAGCAGCACAGTCGGTTTCAAGCGCGAAGGCATCCAGTTCGACACGCTGCTGACCCCGACGCCGGGCGCAAACGCGACGCTGCCGGGCCAGCGGGGCATCAATTTCGTCTATGACCGCGCGACCTACCGCGACACCACGCCGGGCACGATCACGAACACCGGCAACCCGCTCGACCTCGCCATCCAGGGATCGGGCTATTTCAAGATCCAGACGGCGCAAGGCACGCGCTATACCCGCGACGGCGCGTTCTGCACCGACAATCAGGGCAATCTCGTCACCTCGACCGGCAAAATGGTTTTAAGCGACGGCGGCCAGCCGATCACGATCCCCGACGGCGCCAGCAACATCACGGTTTCGGGCGAAGGCGACGTCTCGGTACAGGTCGGCACCGTGACCTCGCGCACCAATCTCGGCAAAATCGCCGTCGTCAAATTCGCCGATGAACAGCAGATGTCGCCTGCCGGCAACGGGCTTTACGCGACGACGCAGCAGGAAACGCCGGTAACGGGCATGCCGATCGTGGAAGGCGCGCTCGAGCAATCGAATGTCAAGCCGGTCGTCGAAATCACCGACCTGATCAAGATCCAGCGCGCTTACGAACAGGCGACCAACCTGATCAGCCAGCAAAACCAGAGGCTCGACAACGCCATCGATAAACTGTCGGCCACGTCATAAGGGAGAAGAATTATGAGAGCGCTCAGCATAGCCGCCACGGGCATGGAAGCCCAGCAGTTGAATGTCGAGGTCATCTCGAACAACATCGCCAACTCCTCGACCACCGGTTTCAAGGCTTCTCGCGCCGAGTTCCAGGATCTTTTGTACCAGAATATGCGCACGGTGGGTTCCGAATCTTCCGACAGTGGCACGATCCTGCCGTCTGGTCTTCAAGTGGGGTTGGGCGTCATGCCTGCCGCGACCTATCGCATCAACACGCAAGGCAATATCACCGTTACCAACAACTCGCTCGACCTCGCCATCAACGGGCGCGGCTTTCTGCAGGTTCAGATGCCTGACGGCACGACCTCCTACACGCGCGACGGCTCGCTCCAGCTCAACGCCACCGGCCAGATCGTCACGGCGGACGGCTACCAGATCATCCCCAGCATCACGGTTCCGTCGACGGCAACCTCCATCACGGTCAATTCGAGCGGCCAGGTTCTGGCGACCATCGCCGGACAAACCTCGCAACAGACGCTGGGCCAGCTGCAGCTCGCCACTTTCATCAACCCGGTCGGCCTCGAAGCGCAGGGCAACAACTTGCTCAAGCAAACCGACGCGTCGGGCACGCCGACGACATCCAACCCCGGCGTCAACGGCACCGGCACGATCATTCAGGGCTCGCTCGAAACCTCGAACGTCGATACGGTCACCGAAATCACCAACCTGATCACCGCGCAGCGCGCGTACGAACTGAACTCCAAGGTCATCAATACGGCAGACCAGATGCTCAACGCCGCCAACCAGATGAAGGCCTAAGGCCATTTAACGGAGGACGACCATGACAAAAACCTCCCGCCTTCTGTTCGCCGCATGGCTCGTCCTTTCCGGCGCCGCCGGGTCGCCGACGCCCTGCCTCGCCGACGCCGCCGTCACGCTCAAGCCGACCGTCGAAGTCAAAGCCTACGCCGTCAAGCTCAGCGACCTGTTCGAAGGCGTGCCCGCCGCGATCGACCGCGACATCGCGCAAGCCCCCGCGCCGTGCCAGTCGGCCGTCTACGACCAGCCCGTCCTTAACAAACTGGCCGACACCTACCGCCTCGACTGGCAGCCGCAGAACGGCGTCGACCAAAGCACCGTCACCTCGGCCTGCACGCGCATCACGACCGACATAATCCGCGCCGCCGTCGTCGCCAGGCTCAAGCAGGACACGTCGGCCAAAGGCCGCAGCTTCGACGTCGCGTTCGACACCCGCACGCCCGAAGCCGATCTGCCCGGCACCGCGAAACCCGACTTCGCGCTCGAGAACTTCACTTACGACCCCGCAACCCGTCGCTTCAAAACCTACCTGTCGGCGCAAACGCCGCGCGGCCCCTACACGATGCCGGTGACGGGGTGGGTCGACATCGAGCGCCAGGTTCCGGTTCTCGTCCACCGGCTCGAAGCCGGCGAGACGATCGGCGCGGACGACATCGACTGGATCAAGGTTCCCGAGCAACGCATCTCCTCCGATATCGTCACCGACGCGAACCAGCTGATCGGCCGCGAACTGCGCCGCGACAAGGCCGGGGACGACATGTTCCACGCCCGCGACGTTATGCCGCCGCGGCTCGTGCTGCGCGGCACGCTGGTGACGATGAAAATCCAGACGCCGCTCATGACGATCACGGCGCAGGGCAAGGCGCAGGAAGACGGCGCGCTCGGCGACACGGTGAATGTCATCAACACGCAAAGCCACCGCCTCATTGAAGGAACCGTCACGGCGCCCGGCGTGGTCGAAGTCCGCACCGCGCAAAGGCTGGCATCGGCAGATTAGGAAACGCTATGGCACGCACTTTATATAAAAACGCGGTTCTGGCAGTCCTCCTCCTGTCGCTGGCGGGCTGCAACGCGTTCGACCGCATTTCCGAAATCGGCGACGCGCCGCAACCGGGGCCGATCCAGAACCCGACGACGCGACCGGGCTATATGCCGATCCGGATGCCGATGCCGCCGCCCTCGCTCAACGAACGGGAACCGAACTCGCTGTGGGAAACGGGCGGTCGCGCCTTCTTCCGCGACCAGCGCGCCAGCCGCGTCGGCGACATCCTGACCGTCATCGTCACGATCAACGACCAGGCGCAGATCCAAAACGAAACCAAGCGCTCGCGCGCCAATTCCGACACCGCGAACGCCACCAACCTGTTCGGCCTGGAAAGCAAACTGACGAAAATCCTGCCTTCGGCCGTCAGCCCGTCGAGCCTCGTCGATATGGGCAGCACGACCAGCAACGACGGCAAAGGCTCGATCGGCCGCCAGGAACAGATCGATTTGCGCATCGCCGCCGAAATCATCCAGGTTCTGCCCAACGGCAATCTCGTCATTCAGGGCGACCAGCAGGTCGGCGTCAATTACGACCTGCGCGTCTTGCGCATCCGCGGCATCATACGCCCGCAGGACATCACCGCCGACAACACCATATCGTATGACCAGATCGCAGAAGCGCGCATCGAATACGGTGGCAAAGGCTCGATCACCGACGTCCAGCAGCCGCGCTATGGCGACCAGCTGTTCGATATCCTGATGCCGTTCTAGGATTTATGGCGTCCGGGAATCCGCTGCCCCTTGATTCCCTTGTAAAAGGCGGGCAGCGGGCTTCCGCAGGCCGGATTCCGCCCTCGATCCGGTATTTCATGCCTTATTTTATGAAAAATTAAGGTTGTGCCGCGTAGAATGGGCCGAAATGTCCAGCAAGAACGCGCCTTTATTATGACCGAGTCTCTCGACATAAGCAGTCTGCTGTCGGCCTCCGGCGACATCGCCTATGACTGGGACCTGCGCAACGACGCGATCACGTGGTTCGGGGACTGGGCAAAAATATTCGGCGGCGCGCCGTCGCCGCCGTCCGATTCCCAGGCGCTTTACCAGACCCTCTATGCCGACGACAGGCCTGCCGTCTTCGGCGGCGGGACCAAAACCATCGACCGCCAGTTCCGCATCGCGCCCCAGGCTGGGGGCTTCCTGTGGGTTCACGAACGCGGCACGATCGTCCACGACGAAGCCGGGCCGTCGCGGCAACGCGGCATGTGGCGCATCATCGACCATCCGGCGCGCGGCGCCGCCACGTCCGACACCCGCAACCGCGACAGCCTGACCGGATGCTTCAAGCGCCGCGTCATCCTCGCCCAGCTCGGCAAAGCGATCGAAGACGCGCGCATGGCGCGGCACACCGGCGCCTACCTCGTCGTCAATGTCGATAAAATGTCTTTCGTCAACGAAGCCGTCGGCACCGACGGCGGCGATGCCGTCCTGCGCGGCGTCGCGGCGCGGCTCGCGCAGATCATGCCGGCACGGGCCACGCTCGGGCGCGTCAGCGGCGACGTGTTCGGCATACTTTTACCCGAACCTCTCGGCGGCGATTTGCAAAGCCTGGCCGAACGCATCATCCAGGATTTCCACAACACGCCTATCGTCGCCACCGGCACGCCTTTGCATATCACGGTCTCGATCGGCGGCGTGCGCCTGCCGACGGTAGCCAAAAGCGGCAACGAAGCGATGATCTTCGCCGAACAGGCGCTGCACATGGCGCATCAGCGCGGCCCCAACGGCTTCGTCGAGTACATAGACAGCCCCGAACGCGCGCAGGAAAACCGCCAGCTGCTGGAGCTCGGCGAACGCATCAAGAATGCGTTCAAACATGACGGCTTCCGCCTCGCCTACCAGCCGATCATCGACGCCGCCACCGGCCTGCCCGCCTGTTACGAAGCGCTGGTGCGCATGTTCGACGACGAAGGCAAGCCCATCGCCGCGGCGCTGTTCGTGCCGATGATCGAACAGATGGGCCTCGCCGTCGATCTCGACCGGCTCGTGCTCGACTTCGCCATCCGCGACATGAAAGCGCTGCCGTGGCTCCATCTCGCCATCAACATCTCCGGCCTGACGGCGTCGCAGGCCGACTGGCCCGACTATCTGCAAAAAACGCTGGGGCCGCACCCGGACGTCGCGCGACGCCTCGTCATCGAAATCACCGAAACGGCGGCCATCGCCGATATCGGCGAGACCCAGCGCTTCATAGCCGCGCTGCGCGCGCTCGGCGGCCGCGTCTCGATGGACGATTTCGGCGCGGGCGCAACCTCGGTCCGCTATTTGCGCGAACTTCACCTGTCGATCATGAAGATCGACAAGGATCTGCTCAAAGACATCATGGTCAACAAGGAACAGCAGCACCTCGTCACCGTCCTGATCGAGCTGGCGCGCGGCCTCGGCATCCAGACCGTGGCCGAAGGCGTCGAAACGGCGGATATGGCGGACTGGCTCAAGCGCGCGCGTGTCGATTACCTGCAAGGCTATTATTTCGGCAAGCCCGCGCTCGAATTGCCGGCGCCGCCCGAAACCGGCCAGGCAATGTCGGCGACGGTCTCTGTTCTCAAGCCCCAGCGCGCTTAATCGCCGCTTCGCTTTCCCAAATCCTTGGCCACGACGGGATCGCGCAGAATCTCCTCGATGCGCTGCGCGGCGTCGAAACTCTCGTCCGCCAAAAACTTGATCTTCGGCACATGGCGCAGCTTGACCGCCTTGCCGACCTCGTAACGGAAAAAGCCCGCGCCGTCATTCATGACGCGCACCGTCTCGGCCATCCTTTCGCCGCCCAAAGGCATGACGAACACGGTCGCGTTTTTCAGGTCGGGGCTGATCCGGACCTCGGTCACGGTGATGATCGGCGGCGAAAAATCCCGCGGCCACGGCACGTCGCCGCGCATGAGAATGGAGGCCAGCGCATGGCGGATTTCTTCGCCGACCCGAAGCTGTCTCTGAGAACGCATAATAAACCACCGAACCTATAAATGAGGATGCCCGACAAGGAAATATACGCCAAGTCCGGCCGTAAAGACCATATCGCCGTATAACGCATGTTCGATAGCCGCTTTTTTGAGGCTGGCATGGCGCATATAGCTCCCGGCGAGGAAAAAGCCGCAGATCAGCGCCAGCAGCGGCGACACCGGGTTGTGGAACACGATATGCACGAAACCGAAGGCCGCACGCGCTTGCCGCCAGCATCGCACCCACATTCGGGAACACCGCGCCGTAACGGCGGAAGAAAAAGCTGCGAAACACGATCTCCTGCGGCAGCGCCGACAAAACCGGATAAAGCAGCATGACTGCGAGCCAGAAAACCGGCCGCTGCGCCGGAAACGCGAACAATCCGTTGGGATCGATGAGCCGCGCCAGCACAATCACGCCGACTGCCGAAACGGCGAACCGCGCGGCGACGATATACATATCGCGCCTCGTCCAGCCATTGCCGCGCCACGCCGCGCGCCACGAAAAATCGGGCAGCAGCGACAGAACCAGCGCAGCATAAGCGGTCACGCCCCACAATGTCAGATGTACGTTCAGCACGGTCGGATGCGCATAAATCAAAAGCGGCATCGTGACAAACAGGATCAAACATTCGAACGCGAGAAAAACCCGGCCGGGGGAAATCAGGAATTCAGCCATAGCCGCTTATATACCGCGCCGCGCCGAAAGCCCGAAAGAAATTGGCGGCGGTTTAACCTGGAGTCAAAGAGCCCACGCGCCGCAAGAAGAATGGCATTCCCCTCCCCTTGCGGGAGGGGTCAGGGGCGGGATTAGCGGTTGCCTTTTATCTTGATAGCGCAGGATGAGAGCGACCTTTGCTCCCTGCATTAACCCCTGAAGGGAATCCGGCGCCGCTTGCTTCGCGGCTATTCTTCATGTCTCAGAAGCGCTGCCAAAAAATCCACCTTCGCGCCCATCCCGCAAGGAAAAGGCGCGAAGGCGTAGTTTTCCCTCGCCAGGAATGGGAAAAATCAGCGGAAACCGAAAGCGAAGAATCCGAAAGGCGGCGCAGGCGGCATGACGTAAATCGGGTTCGGCTGGACGTAAACCGTGCGCCAGGCCGGCGCGACGATATAAGCCGGCGGCCTGACGACGACCCGCGCGTGCCAATCGTCGTCGCCGCGGCGCCAATAATGGCCATGCTCATGCCATTCGCGATGGCCGCGCCATCCGCGGCCGTGATCGTCCCAATCGGCATGGGCGGGGGTCGCGAAAGCGACGCCCAAAATCGCGGCGAGCGCAAAAGATGCGAACAGTTTTTTGGCGGACAATTTCATGGGATGCCTCCTTGATGGGGCCGGAAGAACCGGACGGAACGCCCGTTCTCCCTGCCCGTTCAGACTGGCGGCAGATCAAGGCAGGATTGTGGAAGGCCGGAGGTATTTTGGGGGCGCAACCGGACCCCGGCACGCAAGGCCCCGTTGTATTTGCAACGAAAAAACGCTAGCGTAAATCCGATTTTATTTCTCCATTCATATAGGGAGCCGGCCATGACAAGTTCCGCGACGCCTTTCGCTGAAATTCTCGGCATTTTCGGACAAGGCCATTCGACCGTCAGGAAACTTGCAACCGATATCGGCTACGACGCCCTTCAAACGCTTCGCAGCATTCCCGCGGAACCCGACAAGCCGGCTTCCGTGCCGCCCATCGATACCGCCGATATCCACGCCTCCCTCATCCGTTTCCATGCGGCCCTTCACGACAAGCGCAACCAGAATCCGTCTTTCACGGCGGTGACCGCACATCGCCCCTTTTCGGACGAAGCATGGAACGCATTTCGCAATCTCAGCATCAACACGGACATCCGCGAAGGCGTCGACGTCATGGGCGAGGTCATCCGCTCCCACCGCTGCATCAGCAACAGAAAACCGCTTCCCGATTCCATCCTGCGCGAACTGGCGATCGTCAGCGCGATCAGCAAGCATTTCGACGGCTTCGACCCCGACCACGGCGTCAAAACCGCTCTGGCCCAAAACGGCGTCAAAATCCACCGTCTCGAAGCCGTCCTGAACGATCCCGACGGATACCGGGAAGTGATGGGCTGGCTAAACAGACAATATGGAATCATAACCGCCCAGCCATAAAGAAATACGGCAAACAAAAAAACCCGGCTTCACAACCGGGCTTTTTTATTCTGCGCTTTTGCTCAATACCCGCTGACCAGCAGGCTCTTCAGCGTCTTCATTTCCTCGAGCGCGCGCCCGGTTCCCAAAGCGACGCAGGACAGCGGATCCTCGGCCACCGAAACCGGCAAACCGGTCGCATGGCGCAGAACCAGATCCAAATTCCGCAGCAAAGCACCACCGCCGGTCAGGACGATACCCTTATCGACAATGTCGGCGGCCAGTTCCGGCGCGGTGTTTTCTAACGCGACTTTCACGGCTTCCAAAATCGCGCTGACCGGCTCGGCCAGACTTTCGGCGACCTGCCGTTCGGTAATCACTATTTCTTTTGGCACGCCATTCATCAGATCGCGGCCCTTGATCTCGGTCACGCGGCCTTCGCCGTCTTCGGGCGGGCAGGCGGAGCCGATCTGCTTCTTGATGCGCTCGGCGGTCGACTCGCCGATCAGCAAGTTATGGTAGCGGCGGATGTAATTGATGATCGCTTCGTCCAGTTTGTCGCCGCCCACGCGCACCGAACGCGAATAGACGATGCCGCCGAGCGACAAAACGGCAACCTCGGTCGTGCCGCCGCCGATATCGACAACCATCGAACCGGTCGGCTCGGTGACCGGAAGCCCCGCGCCGATTGCGGCGGCCATCGGCTCCTCGATCAGAAACACGCGGCGCGCGCCCGCGCTCTCGGCGGATTCCTGAATCGCGCGGCGTTCGACTGCGGTCGAACCCGACGGCACGCAAATGATAATCTGCGGATTGGCGAAGCTGCGGCGGTTATGCACCTTGCGGATGAAGTGCTTGATCATTTCCTCGGCGACTTCGAAATCGGCAATGACGCCGTCGCGCAGCGGGCGAATGGCCTGAATGTTGCCGGGGGTGCGGCCGAGCATCAGCTTGGCCTCGTCACCGACGGCCAGAACATGGCGCTTGCCCTTGCTGTGCGCGATCGCGACGACCGAAGGCTCGTTCAAAACGATGCCGCGCCCCTTGACATAGACCAGCGTGTTGGCGGTCCCAAGGTCGATGCCCATATCGGCCGAAAGCATCCCTAACAGATTGGCAAGCATAGAATATTACCCAAAGCAAAGAAGAATCCGGGCGGAACAGTCCGGCGGCCTTTTTGGCACCGGAACGTCTTTAAGGCAAGGGAAGAAATCAGCCCGGCAAAACGTCCTTCTGCAATACGGTTAATTCCCCAATTCCTTTTTGCGCCAACTTCAGCATCGCCTGAAACTGGCTTTCCGAAAAAGGCGCGTTCTCGGCCGTGCCCTGAATCTCGACAATGCCCCCCGCGCCGGTCAAAACGAAATTGGCGTCGGTCTCGGCGGCGGAATCTTCCGCGTAATCCAGATCCAGAACCGCCTCGCCGTTATAAATGCCGCACGAAATCGCCGCCACCGACGCCGTCAACGGATTCGCCTTCAACTTGCCGGTCTTCATCAAAAACCGGCACGCCAAAGCCAGCGCGACATACCCGCCCGTGATCGACGCCGTACGCGTGCCGCCGTCGGCCTGCAAAACGTCGCAATCGACCTTGATCTGAATTTCGCCGAGCAGCTTCCTGTCCACAACGGCGCGCAAACTGCGCCCGATCAAACGCTGGATTTCCTGCGTGCGCCCCGACTGTTTGCCCTTGGCGGCTTCGCGGTCGGTGCGCGTCGAAGTCGCGCGCGGCAACATGCCATATTCGGCCGTGACCCAGCCCAGCCCGGTATTGCGCAAGAAGGGCGGAACTTTTTCGTCAACGCTTGCGGTACACAAAACATGCGTATCGCCGCATTTGACCAGGCACGACCCTTCGGCATGCTTGGCGAAACCCGGCTCGAAAGTGACGGGGCGAAGCTGGTCGAAAGCGCGGGATGAAGGACGCATGATCTTTTCCTGATGTGAACGGCTCCCTGCTCATAGCCGCTCTTTACCGCGGGCGCAACGTCACCGGGCAAAAGAAATCGCACAGAATTTTATCGCTCGGCGGTTCGGGATGCCCGTGCGGCGTCTCGATCTCCTCGATGCGCCACGGACACCGCGCGATACGCCATGCGCAAACTTCGACAGCCGTCTCCGCATGGGCGATCAGCAAATAATCGGTGGCCTGACATTCCTGGAGCCGCGTCGCAAACATCGAAAACCCGCAAGAACGAAAAAGGGAAAGGGAAAGGGAAAGCCCCCTATCCTGCCTTGCCTTCCCAATAAATGCAAATGATTCTTATTTGCATTTATTGGGCGAATTAAAACCATGTCCAAGCAAATACTTACAAAATCATGGTTGGACAGTCAGGCAGCTTTGGCCGTGCTGGATCAGGTACACGCACAGGCTCCGCGCGGTTTCCTCGTTCATCGCCATCAGCCGCGCGCGATACATCGAAACGCCGCCGACCGAAATCGGCTCCACGACTTTATCTGCCTGCCCGAGCCTGCCGGGCATCGACGCGACAAGGCTGGCCAGTGCCTGCCGCCCGATAGCGGCATCGCTAAAGGCGCCGATCTGCACGCCCCAATTGTCATTGGCGGCGCGGCGCGGCGCAGGCTGTTCGACATGCACCACCGCCTGAACGATCTTCGGCGATTCCCGGCGCGGCGACGAAGCCATGCCGATTTTCGCCGGCAATGCGATATAGCCTTCATTGTCGGGATTGTCGCCGTCGCCCTCGCCGGTCGCAGCCGCAAAACGGTCACTGCGGTTTTCGGCTTCCTCGTTGGCGAATCCGGCATCGAGTAAATGCGCCATGCGATTGTCGCGCGACAGAGCCGATTTGCCGCCGAAAATAACGCCGATCAATCTGATGCCGTCGCGCTTGGCCGAAGAAGCGAGATTGAATCCCGACGCGCGGATATAGCCGGTCTTGAGCCCGTCCATGCCGGCATAGCGGTATTTCAGATTATCGTGATTGCGAAAATAGACGCCGCGATAGGTGAACCCGTCGATGTCGAAGTAATGGTAAAATTCCGGGTAGTGATAAATCAGCGCCGCCGCCAAAATCGCCGTATCGCGCGCAGTCGTGACCTGCTTCGGGTCGGGCAGGCCGGACGGGTTGCGGTAAAAAGTCCTCGTCATGCCGAGAGCGCGCGCCTGCATGGTCATCATCCGGCCGAACTTCGCCTCGCTGCCGCCGATCGCTTCGCCCAAAACCGTCGCCGCATCGTTGGCGGACTCCGTCACGATACCAAGGATGCAATCGCGGACGCTGATATGATGCCCTGCGCGCAGGCCGAGTTTCGACG
>JAGWKW010000187.1 GCA_028865155.1 Alphaproteobacteria bacterium | reverse complement strand
AAGGCAGGCATTGCCATCACCGAAACGCCGCAGGGGCTGAATGTCCGCCGCGCCAACGGCACGCTGCACGGCACCGACGTGATGACCGAACCCTATCCCGGCTTCCCGACCGATCTGCAGGCGCAGATGATGGCGTTGATGTGCGTCGCGACGGGCGCGTCGATGATCACGGAAACGATTTTCGAAAATCGTTTCATGCATGTGCCGGAACTCAAACGCATGGGCGCGAACATCACGGTGCATAATTCCTCGGCCCTGATCCGCGGCGTGCCGATGCTGACCGGTGCGCCGGTCATGGCGACCGATCTGCGCGCTTCGGTGTCGCTGGCGCTGGCGGGACTGGCCGCGCGCGGCGAAACGATTTTGAACCGCATCTATCACCTCGACCGGGGTTACGAACGGCTCGAAGAAAAGCTGGCTGCCTGCGGCGCGGAAATCGAACGCGTGAAAGAAGCCGCATGAAAATGCGGCGAAATGGAGCAATCTTGGGCTGCAAATCGCGCTTTTTCCGTTTTTCTCTGCTCACGTACATTATGGTACGCTGCGCGAGAAAAACGGAAAAACCCCGATTTTCGCCACAAGCTTGTTCCATTGCGCCCGCATCTTAAGGAACCCGAATGACGAAGAGCTTGAAACTCCGCGCAACCGACGCTGAAGACGTACAAGTCATCTCGGCCGTATTGCAGGACTCGATCGTGCCGCTGTGCGACATGGCGTTCCAGCCGGAAAACGACGCCTTTGTCATGGTCGCGCAGCGGCTGAAGCGCGAGACAGGGGAAGCCGAACCCGAACGCATCTGCTGCGCGCTGACGGTCAAAGGCGTGGCGTCGGTCAAAACGCAGGGCATCGATTTGAAGGACAGCGACCGCATCCTCGACCTGCTGGCGTTGATCGCGCAAAACGGCGCGCTGGAGCTGGTCTTTGCCGGAGGGGCCAAAATCCGCCTCGATCTTAAGGAATGGCAGGCTTTGATCGAGGATTTCGGCGAGTCCTGGCCTTCATCCTGCAGCCCTTGCCACGACAACGGCTTGTGACTTGACGAAACAGCCAAAAAAGCCCATTTTCCGCGCCTAAACAGGAAATAAGAAAGAATCGAATGGCGAAAGAAGACCTGCTCGAATTCGAAGGCATAGTGACCGAAATCCTTCCCAATGCGATGTTCCGCGTCAAGCTGGACAACGGGCACGAAGTGCTGGCGCACACGTCGGGCAAAATGCGCAAGAACCGCATCCGCGTCCTGACCGGCGACAAAGTCAATGTCGAGATGACGCCCTACGACCTGACCAAGGGCCGCATCACCTTCCGCCATAAATAACCGACAAGTGCGGCGGCAGAGCCGTGCCGGATAATCCAGTCGCGCAAGGCAAGAAATCCGGTGCAACAAGGACTCTCCTCCCCCTTGCGGGGAGGACGCAAAAACCTGGATTTGCCCTTCTTGGCAAATCCTTGGTTTTTGCTGGAGGGGGGCTTCTTCCTTGCTCTGGAAATATAGTTTTTCCGGATGAGGGGGCGACAAGCCATTTACGTTTCCCGTTTCATCAAGCATATATTTCTTTATGCCCCAACCCCTCTTCATCCTCGCTTCCTCTTCGCCGCGCCGTTCGGCCTTGCTGGCCGATATTGGCATCGTGCCCGGCAAAATCGCCGCCGCCGACATCGACGAAACGCCGCGCCCGCAGGAAAAACCCCGCGCCCACGCGCAACGCCTCGCGCTCGAAAAATTGCAAACCGTTTCGGGACGAGAACCCGACGGGTTCATCCTCGCCGCCGACACGGTTGTCGGCGTCGGCCGCCGCATTCTGCCCAAGGCCGAAAACGAACGCGACGTGCGCGCCTGCCTGCGCCTGATGTCCGGGCGGCGGCACCATGTCTATACCGGGGTCGCGCTGCGCACGCCTGCGGGCAAAATCATCCAGCGCGTCGCCGACAGCACGGTGATTTTCCGCCAGCTTTCGGACGCGGACATCGCCGCCTATGCCGCAAGCGGCGAAGGCGTCGGCAAAGCGGGCGGCTATGCGATCCAGGGCCGCGCGGGCGCGCTGATCCGTTTCATATCGGGGTCGTACTCGAACATCGTCGGCCTGCCTGTGTTCGAAGTCGCGCAAATGCTGCGCGGCGCAGGCTGGGGCCAGCCATGAACGCAGCATCGACGAACAAGGCGCCAAAAAACAAATGCCCGGTCTGCGGCAAAGCGCCCGAAGCGAAAGTCAAACCCTTCTGCTCGCAACGCTGCGCGACCATCGACCTTGGCCGCTGGCTGGGCGAGGGCTATAAAATCCCGGCCACGGAAGACCCGGACGAAGGGGAAGACGGCCCGTTAACCTTCGAAAATAATGAGGCCTGAACTCTGGACAACCGGGCCTTCCTTGCCTATAAGCACAGGCCTTGCCGTCAAGCCTGGGTAGCTCAGTTGGTAGAGCAGGGGACTGAAAATCCCCGTGTCGGCGGTTCAATTCCGTCCCCAGGCACCACCATCCCTTTATAAAGCAACAAGAAATCCGCAACTATTAACGCGCCCGATTTCATTGAGATCGGGGCCAAAAAATGCTTTGTTAAGCGGCAAGAGGAACAAATGAATTTTGCTGACGCCGCCAAAGAAATTTTCGATCTTGCCTGCGCGCACCCCGTTGCGGACTTTCTAGTCGTGGCCGGCGCGATTCTGGGCGGTATGGACTATTTCGAACGGCGCGCAAAAAATAAAGCCGAGCGTGCCAGGGTTGAGGAAATACTCAATCGTCACCCCGACGTGAAGCCAATCAATACCAAAGATTTTCATTGATTGTATCGCGCGTCGATAACGACTTTTGCCCCTTTCGAATGGGTCGGATGACGTGGTTCGATGTCGTTGGCGCATTTGGCCGTCACGGAAAGTGTCAAAGCTGTCGCAAAAATCGACATACGCGTGGACTTCCATAATGCCACCATCTGTTTAGGGCTACCTGCTATAATCCTAACGGAGTGTTTGCAAATACTGTTCGCTTGCCGATGAAAAGCCGCAAGCAACCCAAGGGCAACTCCCGCCTCACCAGCGTGCCATATCATTTCCGGTTTATCCGTGACGAAAGTTTTTGTCATGGTTGCTAAGGTAACCGGTGCGCCAATCAGAAACCCCGCAATCTTGATGGGGTCAAGGGATGTTTTCCCCTCGGTATAACGACAAGCTGCCATATCATCTGCGATGTTCTTTTTTATCCGTTCGTTTCTTGCAATCAACTGTTCACATTGTTTTAACAACGCTTGTTTAGCCGCCTTTTCTTCCGCATTTTTTGTTTC
>JAGWKW010000186.1 GCA_028865155.1 Alphaproteobacteria bacterium | reverse complement strand
TAGGCATCGCCCACCGCAATGACGCCAGGCACCGGCAGATAAAGCGAGAACACCCCACCGCTGAAACTGCCAATCTCGATCTTGCGGCCTTGATTGACGCCGCTTGTCCAGGTGACGAGACCACCATTCCAATAACCAGCTGCTTCCGTCCGCGCGCTGTCGGTAAAGCCATATCGGTCGGTGGCTGCCGTGACTGTGCCGATCACCGTCAGGGCAGTAAGATTGACCTTGCAGCGGTTGTCGCCAAGATCGGCGCGGCAATCGGGTGTGAACAATTCGACAATCTGTTGCTGCAGCTGCTGTGTCATGCCGCGCAGCTCGGCCTTGAACACGGCATCCTGCAGCTCGACATGGCCGATGGTGCCGCGTTTGAGGATAATCTTGCCTTGCGTCAAATCCTGCCAGTTGACGAAGAAAATCTCGACTTCTGCCCCATCCCACAGACCAGAGCGCAAATCATCGGCGCTTAAGGTATCGCTATTGAGTGCGCTTTCTATATCGAGATTGTCGACCGACAAATCGGCAATTGCATGAATGGCCGAGCGCGTGTAGCCGGTGCTGGCCTGATAGAGCAGCCCGTCCACCGTCAAATCCTGGTCGTGATCGGTGAAGCCCAACACCATACCGTCGCGGCGCGTCACCATCCAGCAGGTCGCCAGCGTGTTTGTCTCGCCCACGACATGCGCGGCGAGCTGGGTTGAGGAGGATTTCATGGATCAGATACGGATTTCTATAATCGGAATGCCCGACCATTGACCGAGATTATATTGTTCCAGCGACACCGACATCTGGTCGGTATCGAAACGTACCGGCACGTCGAATTGAAAATCTGCCGTAACAGCGATACCTGTCGCCGGAGCGACGAGAAACGACAGGATGCCGGTGGTGGTATCGACCGACCAGCCGGATGCCTGTGCCACGCCGGCAAGATATGGAACCACGGTTCCAGCCACCGGCTTTTTAATCGTGCGTGTTTCGCCATAGCTGCCGGAGCTGTAGCTTTTCACCAGCTGAAAAGTTTTTGTGGCGCCGTCGCCGGTGCCGATCGCTTGCCCTGTCGCTTGATAATCCGACCAGTCTTTGAAACGGAAACCATAAGCGCGGCCTTTGCGCGCACGAAAGAAAGCGATCAGCGTATTCAGTTGTGTCTGCGTTTTAAGGCCGGAAGCGACATTCCAACTTCCACGCGCCGCCGACCAGCTTGAATTGCGCTGTTCATAGCCGGACGCGGTTGACACGACTGTCGTCGAATATTGCGGCCCGCCTTGTGCGCCATAAGCGATATCAGGCGGGAACTGGATTTCATGGAAGGTCATGGCGTTTTCCGCTAAAAGATACAGATAATCGGAAATTGATGGATAAGGAGATATCCGCCCATGAAAAAGACATCTGCATTGCGGCAAGTCATCAGAATTGTAGCGCTGCTAAATCTGGCCTATTTCGCTGTCGAATTCACGGTTGCCACCACCATCGGTTCCGTGTCCCTGTTTGCGGACTCGATAGATTTTCTTGAAGACGCTTCCATAAATCTTTTGATCTTTATGGCTTTGCGTTGGTCAGCCCACCGCCGCGCTCTGGTTGGCAAATGCCTTGCGTTCATTCTCTTCGTTCCGGCTTTGGCCACGCTCTGGATGGTGTGGAAGAAATTTACCATGCCAGTCGCGCCGTCGCCTGTTTTGCTCTCGCTTGTCGGTTCTGGGGCGTTCATTGTCAATTTTTCCTGCGCTCTCATGCTGGCTCGCTATCGCCATCACGATAGCAGCCTGATGCGGGCAGCGTTTCTTTCGGCGCGCAATGACGTTCTTGCCAACATCGCCATTGTGTTCGCTGGACTTGTCACTGCCTATCTGTGGCCTACGGCCTGGCCAGATATTATTGTTGGACTTGGCATTGCCGCTATGACTGCGGATGCCGCCCATGAAATCTGGACTGCTGCGACAAAAGAGCGTTTAGCGGCAAAACCATGATGTTTACAAGTTACGGTTCGCCTGCTTGATATTGCGCGCTGCCTGGGTTGCAAGCTGCGCCTGGCTGGCGCGAAAACTGTTCGCATCTGGCGTTGTGATATTCATAATCACATTGACCGGATTACCGCTGACATTGGCGTTTTTGGGCAGGACAACCTCACCACGTTGCAGGATGGCGGGGATTTCTCCTGGCATAAGCCCCGCAATGCCACCGCTGTGATAACGTGGCGCGCCAGCAAAGACATAGGCAGGAACACGCCGCTGGGGAGCATTTTCGCCGACCACACCGCCTTCATGGAAGATTGAGCCGAACAGATCGCCGAGAAAGCCACCACCGCTGCTACCGCCACCGCTTCCGCCGAAGCTGCCGCTGATAAAGTTAAACAGCGGCCCCGTGATCTGCTGCTGAACGATCATCTTGGTAATATCGGCGACGATTGAATTGGCGACATTTTCGAGCTTTTGCAGGCTGTCGCCCGACGATGTGACGAGGCCGACAATCGCGTCATCGGTTGCCTGCATGGCGCTCATGAATGCTTTTTTGACAGCGGAGGCCGAATTCTCGGCCTGAGACTGGTACTCTTGAAAGGCTTGCTGCGCGCCGGCTTGCGCATCAGTCCGCGCGTTCAGGAGATCGTTGTTCGCGGACTCCATGGCCTTGTTATAGACGTCCTGGCTGATGGCTCCGGCATCAAGCAGTTCCTTGAGATGCTGTACCTGGTCGGCGTAGGTCTGCGTCGCCGACTTGTTGGCATCCATAAGCTGCTTTCCTTCCTGTTGCAGCTCGTTGAGGCGCTTTTGGGCTTCGGCTTCGTCATAGGCCGCGGCGGCTTCTTTTTTGACCTGATCGATCCGCTGCTGGGAGACACCTGCCGGCAGAAGGCTGACGGCTTGATCGATAGCGGCTTGCCGTTCGTCCTTCAGTTTAGCGACCTGCGCCGTCAGCCCATCGATGTACTTCTGGACATTCGCATCGGCCTGCTGGTCGAACAGCTGCGCGGCCAGTTTGCGGGTCTGGGCGACCTGCGCGGCGGTCGCATCTTCCGACAAGCGACTGACCGCCTGGTCAATGAATTGCTGCCGCTTGTCGCTGAGGCCAAGCATTTTCTCTTGCAGGTCGGTAATGACTTTTTGATTGGCGTCATAGGCTTTCTGGGCCGCTTCGTTGATCGGCTTTTGAATGGCGTCGATCTGACCTTTGGCGACTTGCTCGGCCTCCTTGATGGCGGCATCGATGCCCGTATTATTGCTGCCGTCCTTTTCTTGCAGGTTTTCGAGGTTTTGCTTTGTGATGACCAACTGGTCA
>JAGWKW010000185.1 GCA_028865155.1 Alphaproteobacteria bacterium | reverse complement strand
CTGCAACCGCACCGGCACGTCCGAAGCCGCCATCGAAACGGCGGAGAAAATGGGCTACGACACGGGCCTCAAAGCCATCCATGTCTTCGACGACACCTGGCAGCTTCCGGTCTATGTCGCGAATTTCGTTTTGATGGAATACGGCACCGGCGCGATCTTCGGCTGCCCCGCGCACGACCAGCGCGACCTCGATTTCGCGCGCAAATACAATCTCGACGTCACGCCCGTCGTGCTGCCGCCGAACGGCGATCCTGCGACTTTTTCCGTCGGTGCCGAAGCTTTCACCGATCCGGGCACGATCTATAATTCGCATTTCCTCGACGGGCTGGAGGTCGAAGCCGCCAAGGCGCGCGCCATCGCCGAAATCGAAAAGCGCGGCGCGGGCATGGGCGTCACCCAATATCGCCTGCGCGACTGGGGTGTCAGCCGCCAGCGTTATTGGGGCTGCCCGATCCCGGTCATTCATTGCGACGCTTGCGGCGTCGTGCCGGTGCCGGAAAAAGATTTGCCGGTTATCCTGCCCGAAGACGTGAATTTTAGCCAGCCCGGCAATCCGCTCGACCACCACCCGACATGGAAAAACACCGCCTGCCCGCAGTGCGGCAAAGCGGCGCGTCGCGAAACCGACACGCTGGATACGTTCGTCGATTCAAGCTGGTACTTCGCGCGTTACTGCTCGGCCAATGACGAAACCCAGCCGGTCGATGCGGAGAAAGCCGGATACTGGCTTCCTGTCGATCAATATGTCGGCGGCGTCGAACACGCCATTCTGCACCTTCTCTATGCCCGCTTCTTTACGCGCGCGATGAAACAGACCGGACATCTAAAAATCGACGAGCCTTTCACCGGATTGTTCACGCAAGGCATGGTCTGCCACGAATCCTACAAAGGCGCGGACGGCACCTGGCTCTATCCCGACGAGGTGAAAAAGAACCCCGACGGCAGCGCGGTCAAGATCAAGGACAACAGCCCGGTCGAAGTGTTCCGCGGCGAGAAGATGAGCAAGTCCAAATGCAACACGGTCGATCCGGGCAAGATCATCGCCGGATACGGCGCGGATACGGCACGGCTTTTCATGCTGTCGGACAGCCCGCCCGAACGCGATCTCGAATGGACCGAAGCCGGCGTCGAAGGCGCGTGGCGCTATATCAACCGGTTGTGGCGCATGGCCGAAAACGCAGCCGATGCGATCGAACCGACGACGCCGAACGACAGGGCCGAAAAAGCCAACCGCCTGCTCCACCGCACCATCGCACAAGTGTCGGAAACCTTCGAACGTTTCCATTTCAACGTCGCGGTCGCGAAAATCCGCGAGCTCGGCAACGCGCTCGAAGAACTCGACGCGCAAAACGGGGCCGAATCCGGCATCTATCGCGAAGGCGTCACCGCCATGGCGCAGCTGCTCGCCCCCTTCCTGCCGCATATCGCCGAGGAAATGTGGGAAAAACTCGGCCATAAAACGCTGCTCGTCGACACGCCGTGGCCGAAAGCCGACCCGGCGCTTCTGGTGGAAAACACGGTCACAATCGCGGTTCAAGTCAACGGCAAATTGCGCGCGACAATCACCGTGCCGCGCAACATGCAGCCGAAAGAGGTCGAAACCGCCGCGCTGGCCGAGGAAGGCGTACACCGCGCGCTGGAAGGCAAGCAGCCGAAAAAAATCATCGTCGTCCCCAACCGCATCGTCAATGTGGTGGCATGAAGATTCTCGCCCGCGCAGCCCTTCTCATTTCGATGCTCGCCCTTGCGGGCTGCGGCTTCCATCCCGTCTATGCCGCGCATGGCACGGACGATAACTCTCCGGTAGCGATGGATTTGAACAATGTCGCCATTGACAACATCCCCGACCGCGACGGGCAGATTCTGCGCAACGAGCTGATCGACCGCATGTACGGCCCCGACCGGCCCGAACATTCGCAATACAGGCTCAAAGTATCGATCCACAGCAACGAGGCCGGTCTCGGCATCCTTGCTAACGCGACGGCGACCCGCGCCCTCCTCAACATGTATGCCGATTACATCCTGACCGATGCCAAAGGCAAAATTCTGGCCAAAGGTGAGGCGCACAGCGTCGCGTCCTTCGACCTTCTCGACCAGATGTACGGGACGATCGCTTCGCGGCAGGACGCCCAGGCGCGTACCCTGCACGAATGCGGCGAACAGATCGTCAACCGCCTCAACCTCTATTTTGCCGAGAGGCCATGAAGCGCGCGCTGCCCTACGCCGTCTTCGCCTTTTTCGTCGCAAGCTTCGCGCTAAACGCGCAAAGCCCGCTTTTCACCCACCGCCTCGCCGACCCCGACGACTATATGCGCCTGAACGAGGTTGCGAACTGGATGCGCGGCCAAAGCTGGTACGACCTGTCGATGCCGCGCCTGTCGCCGGGCGCGCACACGGTCGTCCATTGGGCGCGGCTTCTCGACCTGCCCATCGCGCTCGCCGCCCTGCCTTTCATCAAAAGCTACGGCCTCGTCAATGCGCTTCTGACCGCGTCGTTTTTCGTGCCGCTTGCCTATTTCGCGCTTCTGCTCTGGCTGCTGTCCGCACTCTCCGCGCCCGTGGCCGGGGACGATAACGCGCCGCTTTCCGTTCCGCTGGTTCTGTTCGCGCCGATCCTTCTGTTCAACTATACGCCGGGCCGCGTCGACCATCACGGCGTGCAGGCGCTGATCGCCGGGTTTGGCCTTCTGTCCCTCAGCAACATCATTCTCGAAAAGAACGGCGCGAGCTTCGCCATTCTCGCCGCGCTAGGCTTCGCCTGCGGATTCTGGATCGGCGCGGAAGCCTTGCTCTGGGCGATTATATTCATCGCCTGCCTGGCAGTCGCCGCCGCATGGCAAGGCGGCAAGGTCGCGCGCGCCGCAGCCCTGTTCGGCATCGCGCTGTCCGCTTTCACGACTCTTCTCATCCCCATCGCCCTTCCCGCCGCACAATTTTCGAGCCGCGCTTTGTCATGGTTTTCCCCGGCCTACATTGTTTTCGCCGCTTTATCAGGCATGATTTTCGTCCTCGGCCTCGCCGCGCGCAATGCATCGCGGGGCTGGCGCCTTGCACTTTACGCCGCGCTGGGCCTCGGCGCGGCGGCCGCTTTCTTCACGCTCATCCCCTCCGCCGTTCAGGGGCCGTTCGCCAATTACGACGCGTTCGACGCGACGACCATGCTTGCCAGCATCGGCGAAGCCATCCCCCTGTCGCACGCTTTCCATGTCAACCGCTTCATGCCTGCGACTTTCATCCCGGCTGCCATAACCTTCTTCCGCCTTTTGTTCCTGCCGCTCGCTGCGCTCATCGCCGCCCTGTTCGCCGCGCGCAAGGCATCCTCCGCG
>JAGWKW010000184.1 GCA_028865155.1 Alphaproteobacteria bacterium | reverse complement strand
TCCATCATCAAGGTCGTGCGCCCGGTATCGGGCTGGATTGCATCGGCCTGATCGTCGTTGCGGCGCGCGCGTCTGGCATGACAATCAACGACCGCACCGATTATGCGCGCAGGCCGGACGGAAAAAGTCTGGTCGCGGCATTGCACGATCACGGCGCGCATCCTGTTTCCGACATTTGCGCCGGGGATATTCTGCTGTTTCGCTATGACGGGCAACCGCAACACGTTGCGCTCGCGACCGGCGCGCGCACGATGATCCACGCTTTCGCGCCTGCGGGCAAAGTCGTGGAAACGGAAATCGGCCCTTACTGGCAACGCCGCCTGACCGGCATTTACAGGTTTTGATATGGCCTCCGTCATCCTCAAAACCGCAGGCGCCGCGCTCGGCAACGCGATCTTGCCCGGGCTGGGCGGGATGCTGCTTGGCGGGCTGGGCGCGGGCATCGGCGGCATGGTCGATGGCAGGCTCGGCCTCGGCGCGCATGTCGCGGGGCCGCGGCTCGACACTCTCGCGGTGCAGGATTCGCGCTATGGCGCGCCGATCGCGACCGTGTACGGCAATGCGCGCGTCGCGGGCAATGTCATCTGGTCGACCGATTTGATTCAAACGCAGCATGACAGCACGGTCGGCGGCAAGGGCGGAAGTCTCGGCGGCGGCGTCACGACCACGACCTATAGTTACAGCGTGCATTGCGCGGTCGGCATTTGCGCCGGGCCGATCGGCGGCATCGACACCATCTGGGCCGACAGCACGGTGATTTATCAAAACGGCGTCTGGTCGCCGGGCGTGTGCGACGGGGCGACGATTTACACCGGAAGCGCGGGGCAAACGCCCGATGCCTTCATGCAGTCGATTTTAGGCAGCGGTAATGCGCCGTCCTGTCAGGGGCTGGCCTATATCGTGTTCGATAATTTGCAGTTGGCGAATTTCGGCAACCGTTTGCCGAATTTGACGTTCGAGATTGCGGCTTCGGCGACCAATAACCCGGAACTTCTGCCCTGCATCGACGCGTCGCTGTCGCAGCAGATCGAAGGTGTACAGGGCGGCACGATGCTGCCGATTGTTTTGCAGGGCGGAAGTTCCAATGTGCAAACAATTCTGGTCGGCGGTTATGTGACCGACGGCACAAACACGAATTTCACCGTCGCGGAATATGACGTGACGGAAGAAACGCCGGTTCATCTCGCGCGGGTTTCAAGCGCGTCCTTCGTCGCATCCTCCCCGGCGGATTGCGCCTGGGCGCCGTCGCCCGACGGGCGTTTCGTCGCGCTTTATTTGCAGAATTCCTATTCCGTCACGCATCGTTTCGCGCTTTACGATACGGAAAGCGGGAATTTCGGCGCGATTTATGCCGCCGATCTGTTGTCCGGCTCGTCGCCGGTCAAGCAGATCGCGTGGCTGGATTCGCTCCGTTTCGTCATCGACGACACGGTCGGAACGGAACGCGGGCTGCGTGTTTTCGCGCGCGCGGGAACCGGAATTGTCGATCTCGGCTTCACGGCATTGTGGGGCGCGGGCAGCCTGACCGGCACGTCTTTGCTTTACGGCGCGCAATTCACGCCTTACGCGGGCGGGCTTATCGCCTACACGTCCGTGACGACCGCGCCGAATGTGATTACGTTGCAGGCGCGCACGGTGGTTTGGCGCGATAATGCGCTGTCGCTTGGTGCGATATATGACATTGCCACGGGTCTCGCGCTCGGTTCGGGCAGCGGGGCGCACGCGCGGTTTGTGCAAACATCGGCGGGCGAATGGGTGCTGCTGTATGGCACAGTTCTTTATTACAAACTGCTGTCGTTCGAACCGGGCGCGTCCTCGGCCAGTATCACGCGCGCATGGCAGGAGGTGGATTTGTCGTTCGGCACCGGCACGACGAATTTCCCGGTTTTTTACGGCGACCGGCTTGTCATCCTTCAGCGCGGCGTCGGCGACGGTTATTATCGTTTATCCGAAGTCATGCTGGCAAGCGGGAGTTTTTCGCTGACAATCGACGGCGCGCTGTCGTCGGGAACTGGCGCGCTGACTTATTATTTCGGCGCGCTGCGGCTCGACGGGTCGCGGATTCTGCTCATGGGCATGGGCGGTTTTTCTTACGATATCGGGCAGCTTGGCATTGTCGAACGTCATGCGCTGGGCAGCGTCGGCGCGGTGATGGCGGATATTCTGGCGCGCGCCGGTTACGATACGGGCGATTACGATATTTCCGCGCTCAACGGCACGTCGATACAGGGCTATGTGCTGCAGGGTAATATGAGCGCGCGCAGCGCGATCGAACCGTTGCAGGCCTATATCCCGTTCGATCTGATCGAGTCCGGCGGCCAGCTCAAAGCGGTGTTGCGCGGCGGCGCGGTTGCGGCGACAATTCCGAGCAGCGAAATGCGCGCGGCGGTCGAGAAAAAACCGCAGCCGCCCGCCTCGCGCGCGACCCGCGCGCAGGAAATGGATTTGCCGCGCGAGATCGATGTCGACTTTATCGATCCAGCCCGCAATTTTGAGGTGAATTGCCAGCGCGCGCGGCGCATCGCGACCAATGCGCGGGCGGTGCAGAAAATTTCTCTGCCTGTCGTGTGCGATGCGGGCACGGCCAAGCAGATTGCGGAAACGCGGCTTTACACGGCCTGGGCCGAACGCGACCTGGTCAAAATATCGGTGTCGCGGGCGTGGCTCGCGCTCGATCCGGGGGATGTGGTCGATCCGGGCAATGGCGATGTGTTGCGGGTGACTTCGATTTTGCAAAGCGGCGGGCTTGTTGAGGTCGAAGGTTTCTATACCTATGCCGCCGTGCAGGGCAGCGCGGCGCAGGCCGACGGCGGGCAAAACATCGCGGCAAATGCGAACGCGCCGCCGACGCCCGCGCTTTATCTGATGGATTTGCCTTTGTTGCGTTCCGCCGACGATCAGCCGGGGGTTTATGCGGCGGCGACCGCGCTTTTTGGTTGGAACGGCGCGACGATCATGAGGTCGAGCGACGGCACGAGTTACAGCGCGATAGGGTCATTGCCGTTGGCGGCGACGGCAGGCATCGCGACGGATGTGTTGGCGGACGCATCGGGTTTTTACATGGACAATGAAAGCACGGTTTCTGTGCAGATGCTGCAAGGCGCATTGTCGAGCTGCAGCTTCATCGACATGACCAACGGAACCAATGCCGCGCTTCTGGGCGGCGAGATTATCCAGTTTCAGACGGCGACGTTGGTCGGGCCGGGATTATACCGGCTAAGCAATTTATTGCGCGGCAGGCGCGGCACCGAAAGCGCGATAAATACACATAATGTGGGCGAAGCGTTCGTGCTTTTGCAGGAAGGCGCGGTCGATTTTATTCCCGAT
>JAGWKW010000183.1 GCA_028865155.1 Alphaproteobacteria bacterium | reverse complement strand
AGAATCCCGTCGATCCGAACGGTCGCATGCGCTTCGTGCAGCGTGGTGTCCATCATGGAAACGATATCCTTGACGACCGCATTCAGGTCGGTTTCCTGCACCGCCAGCTCCTGCCGCCCGAGCCGCGAGAAATAAAGCAGGTCGTTGACGAGCCTTTCCATCCGCGCGCACAGATAAACCATGCGGTCGAGCCGCTTGATCCCGTCGGCATTGAGCTTCTCGCCGTAATCTTCTTTCAAAAACAATGCGTTATTACTCAACCCGCGAAGCGGCTCCTTCAGGTCATGCGAAGCGATATGGGCAAAATCGTCCAGCTCCTGATTGCTGCGCTTCAACGACGCCAGATACCGCCGCGCCTCCTGTTCGGACCGCTTGCGTTCCGTAATATCGCGGATCGTGCCGACGAACATGCGTTCGCCCTCAACCTCCATCTCGCTGATGCCCAGCTCGATCGGAAAAATGGATCCGTCCTTGCGTTTGGCGCTGACTTCGCGCCCAATGCCGATGACTTTCTTTTCACCCGTCGCCAGATAGTGCCGCAAATACTCGTCATGCCCGCTGTGATAAGGCTCAGGCATCAGCATCTTGACGTTTTTTCCGACAACCTCTTCCGGCGCATAGCCGAAGACGCGCACCGCGGCAGGATTGAAAGACTGAATGGCGCCGTGCGCATTGATCGTGATAAGTCCATCAAGAACAGTGTCCATAACCGCCGCCATGCGCGCCGCATCTTCCTTGATCTGCAATTCCGAGGCCTTGTCTCGGCTTATGTCGGCAGCCGATCCCACCATGCGCACCGGGTGGCCATCAGAATCCCACAAGGCCTGCCCGGAGGCGTGGATCCAGACATATTTCCCGTCGTCGCGCTTGACCCTGTGCTCGATGTTATAAGGGCCAAGCCGCGCCAAATGGCCGAACAGCATCTGCAACGTTCGTTCTTTATCGTCGGGATGCAGGCGAGCGGCAAAATCCTCGAAGCTTGGCTTGTATTCGGGATCGGCGATGCCGAGAAAGCTTCGAAATTTTTCCGTCCAGTACAGCGTGCCGTTCTCGACGTTCCAGTCCCACAGGCCGACGCTCATGCCGCGCACGACCAGATCGTAGCGCTGTTCGCTTTTCAGTAGGGCGCGCGCCGCTTCGTGACGCAATGTCACGTCGCGGATAATGCCGCAATAATGCTGGCCGTCCTCGAGCCCGAAAGCGCTGACCGACAACTCCATGGGAAAGATGGAGCCATCCTTGCGCCGGCCCGACACTTCACGCCCGGCCGTGCCGATAATCCGGGCATCGCCGGTTTCGCGGTAATGGCGGATATAGCCGTCATGTTCGCTGTGATAAGGTTCGGGCATAAGCATTTTGACGTTCTGCCCCATGACTTCTTCAGCATTGTAGCCGAAAATCCGTTCGCAGGCAGGGTTGAACGTCTCGATGGCGCCGACCGCATCGATCGTGATCAGCCCGTCCAGCGCGCTGTTAACAATCGCCTGCAACCGGTCGCGGCCGGATTCAAGAAAGCGCTCGCTCAACGGCTTCATGCAATGACTCTTTCGTGATCGTTTTTTTGTCCAGGCAGGCGCGGATGCCCTGCTTTTCCGCATTTTCTTTCAGGATATCGTTGCGCATCCCAGTCACGAAAATGATCGGGGGAAGAGGCACGCGGTCTTTTTTTATTTCGCCGAGCATCTGGAAACCGTCGGTGCCCTGCATCTTGAAATCCAGCAGGATGCAGCGCGGATGGTTGCGAAGAACGGCATTGTAGCCGGCAAGCGCGTCCGCGGCCTCGACCACGCGATATTTCCGCGGCGCCGCTTTTTCCAGCCACCGCCTGTAAAGCATCCGGTCTTCTTTGTTGTCGTCGACGATAAGAACGATCACACCCGCATCTTCACCCCACCCACATTTCAAAAGGATGCCTGCGCCTTCGTGAAGATTCATGAACACGATGCCGCGGGATTCGAGCGCCAGCCGGATGGCGTCGATCGTGCTTGCCTTGGGATCGGTTTGCGCGCCACGCTCGATATTATTCAGCGTGGCCATGGACACGCCCGCTTCCTTCGCCAACTGCTTCTGGCTCAGACCGGCCATGGCGCGCCCTCCTTTGATTTGCTCGCAAGTGATCATAGCGACCGACAAGAAATGATCCGCATCTGCAACCTCCGGGGCCACAACGCGCCAAGCTTTCCGGAAAATAATTTCTGCACAAATATTCCGAACATTCGACCAAAAAGCAGAAACGGGCATACGGATGTAGAGAAAACGCATAATAATTTTGCCGCCGAGCGCCGACGACATACGCAAGCATGCCCGCACGCATGCATCCGGAAGGACAAGGTTAAGGATGAAAAGGCGTAAAAAGCCACAAAAACGGCGGTGGGGAGCCTATTTCCAAGCCCTGCTATTTCCTTTAATAAAGAACGCATGAATACCGAAAAACCCATAGTGACGCCCCGCCATCTGCCGCTGCGCTTGCGCATCAAACGCATGCTGCCGCGCAGCCTGTTCGGCCGCACGCTGCTTATCTTCGTCGTGCCGATTTTCATCATGCTGTCGTCGGCAACTTACGTTTTCTTCGACCGCCATTGGTACACGGTGACCGAACGTATGACGCGCGCGCTTGCGGGCGACACGGCGTTTATCGTCGATTTGCTCGAACACAGCAAAAACGCGGCGACCACGGCCGCCGTGACCCGCCTCGCCTACGACAAAATGAGCCTGACCGTCAGCTTCGCGCCCGGCGCATCGCTGCCGCACGAGCAATCGACGCACGGGCCGATCGCCTACATTCTCAAACATGCACTCGACGACACAATGCCCTATCATTATGTCGTCGACATGACTTATGCGCCGGAAACGATCAGCATCGAGGTCGGCGTGCCCGAAGGTGTCTACACGATCCTGTCGCCAGAACGCCGGGTCTATACCCCGACTACGCAAGTTTTCATCCTTTGGCTGACGGGAAGCTCAATCCTTCTGACGCTGATTGCGCTCCTGTTCATGCGCAACCAGATCCGGCCCGTGCGCCGCCTCGCCGCCGCTGCAGAAGCGATTGGCAAGGGCCGCGACGTGCCGTGGTTCAAGCTTGAAGGCGCGTCCGAAGTCCGCCAGGCAGGCGCCGCGCTGATGGTCATGCGCGACCGGCTCAAGCGCCAGATCGGGCAGCGCACGGCGATGCTGGCCGGCGTATCGCACGATTTGCGCACGCCTTTGACCCGGATGCGGCTTCAGATTGAGCTGATGGGCAGAACAACGGATACGGACGAGCTGTCGGGCGATGTCGCCGAGATGGAACAAATGCTCGACGCCTATCTGGCCTTCGCGCGCGGCGAGGAAG
>JAGWKW010000182.1 GCA_028865155.1 Alphaproteobacteria bacterium | reverse complement strand
ATAGGCGTTGAGCGTGATGGTTCCCGTTTCCGGCTTGCCGGCCGCAACGCGGTCGGCGGGCTGCTCGATACCGTGGTCGGCGGAATTGCGCACCATATGGGTGAGAGGATCCTTGATCAGCTCCAACACCTGCCGGTCGAGCTCGGTTTCCGCGCCGAGCATCTGCAGGTCGATTTTTTTACTCAATTCGTGGGCGAGGTCGCGCACGATGCGCGGCAGCTTGGCCCATGCGTTGCCGATCGGCTGCATACGCGTTTTCATCACGCCTTCCTGCAATTCGGACGTAACCTGGTTCAGGCGCTGCAGCGGCGCGGCGAAGGCGCTGTCTTTCTGTCCACGCAGGATTTGCAACAGCTGGTTACGGGTCAAGACAAGTTCACTAACCGTAGTCATCAGCGTTTCGAGCTGGGTGACGTTGACGCGGATGCTTTGGTCGGCAACAGAAGCCGAAGACGCCTTGGCGCCCTGCTCGTCGCCTCCGGCTTTGACCGTTTCCGGCTTGGCTGCAGGAACGGGCGCAGGCGCAGGTTTCTTTTCCTCTTTGGGTGCGGCGGCCACTCCCATGTTGGCTTCAAGCGCCGCGACGTCGCCGGCGGGGACCGGAACAAAACCGTGTTCATCCGGAATATTTACATCCGGACCGACCGTCTCCTGCGGCGCGGCTTCGGGCGTTTCGACAGCAGAAGCCGCAGACGTGGATGTCTTGCCTTCAGCCATTGCGTTGAGGCGCGCGATCAAATCTTCATCATTGCCGTCGGGTTCGGAACCGTTTTGCTCGAGATGTGCGAGCAGTCCCTTGATGCGGTCGAGCGAAGCCAAAATCAGGTCGACGGCTTCAGGCGTGACCCGCAATTCGCGATCGCGGAATTTGCCCAGCACGTTTTCGCCGGCATGGGCGAGATGCTCGAGGCGCGGCAGGCCAAGGAAGCCGCATGTGCCTTTGATGGTGTGGACAAGGCGGAAAATGCTGCCGATCAGTTCCGGGTCTTCAGGGTTCTGTTCAAGCCGCACGATTTCAACATCGAGCGTGGCAATATTTTCAGCCGTTTCTGTTAGAAATTCGCAGAGAAGGTCGTCCATGGGGCAGTCCTTGCGATGGAGCCAAATAAGGCATCACGGGAGAAGATAACTGGTTAATTGTGGAGCGAAAACTATTAAGAAACACTTACGAGCGGCGCGGCGCGTTCCGGGATCGCATCGGGAAGCAAGAGAACGAGGTCGAGCCGGTCGGCGATCGAATGATCGTGTGCCAGTTTAAGTCCGAAATGCGAAGCGAATCTGCCGGTCACATAAGCTTGTATGCTGCGCGGCGTCAAATCGTCGATGGCGACAGCCCCTTCAAGTGCTTCCTGCAACGGCAAACTTAAATGCGCGCTGCGTCCGACGGTTTCGATACGGCATCCCTGGCCGTCTTCGCGCAGCGTGACGACGCCGCCATATGCCAGGGATTCTTCCGCAAGAATGACCATATTGAGAATTGTTTTCAAATAACCGCGTTGCGCAGCGATGGTTTCCGACGGAACGCCATCGGGCCAAGACAAAGTTATTTTGCCGCCTGCAAGATATTGCTCGGCGATTTGACGGACGTCGCGCACTGCAATGTTGCCTTCGCTCCCGGCCCGGCCATAGGCCAGGCGGAACAGGCGCAGGCGGCGCGCTGCGGTCTGCGCGCTGTCGCCGATCAGCTTCATCGCCTCTTCGACCACAGAACCGCCGACATCCTCGATCAGCTCGACCCCATTGTTGATGGCGCTGACGGGGCTGACCAAGTCATGGCATAACTTGGAAGAAAGAAGCTCCATAACGCGCATATCGATTTGCATAAGGCAGCACTCTTCACGGGAAATTTGTCTTACCGGATCAAGGCGTTTAGAATGCCTCGCGAGTCGTTAAGAGACGCTTAACATTCGTTACTTTCGGTGTTACTTTTGGCTTCTTTTACAGCACCTTGAATCTCCATGAAAATCCACTTTACCGCCGGACATTCCTCTGCAGCCCAGAAAACTTTCGAGGATTTAACGCGCCGCTATGGGCAGGCTGACGCGGCCAAAGCCGATATCTGTGTCGCGCTGGGCGGCGACGGACATGTGTTGCGCACGCTTTACGAATCGCTTGAAACCGGCATCCCTGTTTTCGCCATCCGGCGCACCGCATCGGTCGGCTTCCTGTGCAACGATTTCACCGAAGGCGATTTGCCTGTGCGGCTCGCGCAGGCACAAAAAGTTACGCTGCATCCGTTGCGCCTCGACGCCGTGACATGCAATGGCGACGCACAAACGGCATGGGCGATCAACGAAGTTTCCGTTCTGCGCGAAACGCCGCAAGCAGCGCGGCTGCGCATCTCCATCGACGGGGTCGAACGCATCGCGCAATATAGCGGCGACGGGATTCTGGTCGCCACGCCTGCGGGCAGCACCGCCTACAACCATTCCTGCGGCGGACCGATCATGCCGCTCGACGCCAATACTTTGGTCATGACCGCGATTTCAGGCTTCCGCCCGCGCGGCTGGTCCCATGCCGTTCTGCCGCAGAATGCCGTGGTGGAAATCGAAGCCCTGGAAACCGCGAAACGCCCGGTCAAGATCGAGGCCGCACTCGGCGTCATTCACAACGCGGCACGCGCGACGATCAAGCTCGACCGCAGCAAGGAAATCCATCTGCTGTTCGACCCGGATCAGCATTTGGGCGAACGGATCATCCGCGAGCAGTTTATGCTGGACGAAAAGAACTGAGGGGTTTCCCGCCGCCATGCTTCACGAAGACGACGCCGCGATTGTCGAAGCCGGATACCAGCCCCGCCTGCGGCGCAGTCTTGGTTTCTTTTCCTCATTCGCTATTTCCTTTTCCTATATGTCGGTTCTGACCGGCATCTTCGCCAATTACGGTTTCGTTCTCGGCAAGGCTGGCGCGTTCGGTTACTGGACGTGGATTCTGGTCGCCGTCGGCCATACCCTTACCGCGCTCGTATTCGCCGAAATGTCGGGACGAATGCCGTTGACGGGCTGCGGCTATAACTGGAACAGCCGCCTGGTCAATCCGGCCGTCGGATGGTTCGCCGGATGGATGGCGTTGTTCGCCTATGCCATCGGCGTCGCCGCCGTCACCGCAACGATATTTCCCGCACTTCGTTCTTTGCTCGGTTTCGACCTCGGCCCGGCCGCCACGCACGGCGTCGGCATCGCACTGGTTCTGATCCAGGCTTTGTTCAACATCTACGGCGTGCGCATAACCGCCTATATCAACCTTCTTGCCGTCGGCGCGGAAATTCTGGCGCTGGTTGCATTCGGCATACTGATCGCCGCGGCCCTTGCGATCAAAGGCCATCCGGATTTTTCCCTGCTAACGACCA
>JAGWKW010000007.1 GCA_028865155.1 Alphaproteobacteria bacterium | reverse complement strand
CGCCGTGGTCAGCGCGCCGTCCTTGCCGAATGCTTTCCATTCCGCCTGCTTGCGCTGGCCTATGTCGGCCAAAACGGGCGCGAATTCGAACATGCGCTCGCGCAACTGCGCCAGCGTGTCGAACGGCAAAGCCATGCCGATGACATCGGAGAAAGCGCGGATGATACGCCAGTCCTCGCGCGCTTCGCCGGGCGGGAAAGCGGCCTGCAACGCCATTTGCGGGCGGCCTTCGGTATTTACGTAAATGCCCGATTTTTCGATATAGGCCGCACCGGGCAGGATCACGTCGGCGCGGTGCGCGCCGACATCGCCATGATGCCCCTGATAGACGACGAAGGCGTTGCCAATGTTACTCAGATCAGCTTCGTCGGCGCCGAGCAGCCAAACCATTTCCATCTTGCCGCCAAGTATGCCGCGCGCGGTCGAACCCGCCGTCTGCGGTAAAAAGTCGAGATCGAGCCCGCCGACGCGCGATGCCGCAAGCTGCAACACATTGAACCCATTCCAGTCTTCACGAATGGCGTTGAATTTTTCCGCCAACTCGCGCGCCGCGCGATGCAAGGCTGCGCCATCGGGCCGCGCCAGCGCGCCTGCCCCGACAATGAACATCGGCTTTTTCGCGTTTTTCAAAATCTCCGCGAATGGATGCTTGCCCTGCGCGAGCGCAGCCAGTGAAGCTGGCGTATCGCCGACATGCTTGTACGGATAGGCAAGATCGACCGGTGCGCCGACCATGCCGACGCGGCAGCCGCCGCGCAGCCAGCGTTTACGAATGCGCGCGTTGATCAGCGTACCTTCATGGCGCGGATTGGTTCCGATCAGCAAAATCGCATCTGCTTCTTCGATGCCCGCGATGCCGCTGTTCATGACATAGGCGGCGCGGGTCGAAACGTCGTAATCCGCCATATCCTGGCGGCAATCGATGTTGGGCGAACCGAGCGAAACCATCAGCGCTTTCAACGCGAACATCGACTCGCAATCCGCCATGTCGCCCGCAATCGCGCCGATGCGATCCGGCGCGGTGTCGCGCAGGCGCGCAGCGATGGCCTCGAACGCATCTTCCCACGAAGCGGGTTTCAGCTTGCCGTTGCGGCGCACATAGGGACGATCCAGACGCTGGCGCTTGAGCCCGTCGATGGCGAAGCGGGTCTTGTCGCTGATCCATTCTTCGTTGACGTCTTCGTTGAGGCGCGGCAGCACGCGCATGACCTCGTTGCCGCGCACATCGACGCGGATGTTGCAGCCAACGGCGTCGAACACATCGACGGTTTCGGTTTTCTGCATTTCCCATGCGCGGCCGGTGAAAGCGGCGGGCTTGTTGGTCAGCGCGCCGACCGGGCAAATATCGATCAGATTGCCCGACATTTCGGACGTCAGAGCATGATTGATATAGGTGCCGATTTCCATATTTTCGCCGCGATAAATGCCGCCGAGTTCCGGCGTGCCGCAAATTTCGTCGACGAAACGGACGCAGCGCGTGCAATGGATGCAGCGCGTCATCACGGTTTTGACGAGCGGGCCGAGTTCCTTGTCGGTCACGGCGCGCTTGGGCTCGTTGTAACGGCTGTGATCCACGCCATAGGCTACGGCCTGGTCTTGCAGATCGCATTCGCCGCCCTGATCGCAGATCGGGCAGTCGAGCGGATGGTTGATGAGCAGCAATTCCATCACGCCTTCGCGCGCCTTGTGCACCAGCGGGCTGTCGGTATGCACGACCATGCCGTCACCGCACGGCATCGCGCAGCTTGCGACCGGTTTCGGCGATTTTTCGATTTCGACGAGGCACATGCGGCAATTGGCCGGAACCGACAGCTTGTCGTGATAGCAGAAACGCGGCACTTCGACGCCGAGCTGCTCGCAGGCCTGCAGCACCGATGTGCCCGGCGCGACTTCGACTTCGATTCCGTTGATGGTCAGTTTAGGCATGAGGCCTTCCTTGCAGTTTTTGCATGGATGCTTTTTTTACCATTTTCGGATTGGACCAAAAACGCTCCCATGCGTCACGGCAGCAAGGTTCGAAAAGCATCCGCATACAAATTTTAAAATTGTGGATCACGCTGCCCTCGCCTGTTTCCTGTATTGCTCGATCCGCTCGATCATCTGCGGCTTGAAGTGGCGGATCAGGCCTTGCACCGGCCATACCGCGCCATCGCCGAACGCGCAGATCGTGCGGCCTTCGATTTCCTTGGTCACGTCGAGCATCGTGTCGATTTCTTCGACCGTCGCGTTGCCGCGCACCATGCGCATCATCGTCCGCCACAGCCACGCCACGCCTTCGCGGCACGGGGTGCATTGGCCGCAGCTTTCATGCTTGTAGAAATGGCTGATGCGCGCAATGGCATAGATGATGTCGGTCGATTTATCCATGACGATAAGGCCTGCCGTGCCGAGGCCGGATTTGACGTCGCGCAGCGCGTCGAAATCCATCAGCACCGTGTCGCAAATTTCTTTCGGCAAAATCGGCGTCGAAGACCCGCCCGGAATGACAGCCAGCAGATTATCCCACCCGCCACGCACTCCCCCTGCATGTTTTTCGATCAGCTCCTTCATCGGGATGCTCATCGCTTCTTCGACATTGCAGGGCTGGTTGACATGGCCGGAAATGCAGAACAGCTTCGTGCCGCTGTTTTTCGGGCGGCCGAAACCGGCGAACCAGGACGCGCCGCGCCGCAGAATTTCGGGCACCGCCGCGATGGTTTCGACATTGTTGACCGTGGTCGGACAGGCATAAAGCCCCGCGCCGGCCGGAAACGGCGGCTTGTTGCGCGGTTGGCCTTTTTTGCCTTCCAAACTTTCCATCAGCGCAGTTTCCTCGCCGCACACATAGGCGCCCGCGCCGCGATGCAGGTAAATGTCGCAATCCCAGCCCGACCCGGCAGCATTTTTGCCAAGCAGCCCGTAGGAATAGGCTTCATCGATCGCCTGCTGGATATTCGAGGCTTCGTTGTAAAATTCGCCGCGTATATAGATGTAAACCGTATGCGCGTGGATCGCGAAAGCGGCCAGCAGCGCGCCTTCGAGCAAACGATGCGGATCGAAGCGCAGGATATCGCGGTCTTTGCAGGTGCCGGGTTCGGATTCGTCGGCATTGATCAGAAGGTAATGAGGCTTGTCCGAGGGTTTGGGCATGAACGACCATTTCATGCCGGTCGGGAACCCTGCCCCGCCGCGCCCGCGCAGGCCGGAATTTTTCATTTCCTCGACAATCCAGGGTTGGCCTTTCTTGATGATATCGGCCGTATTGTCCCACACGCCGCGACGGCGCGCGGCGGCCAGCTTCCAGTCTTCAAAGCCGTACAAATTCGTGAAGATGCGGTCTTTATCCTCAAGCATTGGATTTCGCCTTTTCCTTGAGACTTGTCGGCCCGCTTTGCGCGCAAGAGCCGCGACGACCGGTCTGCGAACCGATACCCGGTTTCTTGCCCGACGCCAGCGTGTCGAGCAGCTTTTCCATCAGTTCGGGATCTAGGTCTTCGTAGTAATCGTCGTTGATCTGCACCATTGGCGCATTGACGCAGGCGCCGAGGCATTCGACCTCGACCACCGTGAATTTGCCGTCGGGCGTCGTCTCGCCGACGCCGATGCCAAGCTTCTTCTTGCAGGCGCCAACAATGCCGTCCGACCCACGCAACCAGCACGGCGTCGTTGTACAGACCTGCACCAGATGTTCGCCCACGGGCTTGAGGTTGAACATCGTGTAAAAACTCGCGACCTCGTAAACGCGAATGCGCGGCATTTCCAGATAATCGGCGACATGGTCCATCGCCGCTTGCGGCAGCCAGCCGCCGCTTTGCCGTTGCGCGATGTCGAGCAAAGGAATGACTGCGCTCGCCTGACGCCCCGCCGGATATTTGGCGACGATCTTTTCCGCACGCGCCGCGTTTTCCGACGTGAAGGAAAATTTCTCGCCTGACTGTTTTGCCGCACTCACCGGTCGATCTCCCCGAAAACGATGTCCATGCTGCCGATAATCGCCACCGCGTCGGCCAACATATGCCCTCTGCACATGAAATCCGCTCCCTGCAAATGCGCGAAAGCGGGTGCGCGGATTTTGCAACGGTACGGTTTGTTGGTGTCGTCCGAAACCAGATAGACGGCAAATTCGCCCTTCGGCGTTTCGACCGCCGTGTAGGTTTCGCCTGCCGGCACATGATAACCTTCGGTGTAAAGCTTGAAGTGATGGATCAGCGCTTCCATTGACATTTTCATGTCGCCGCGCTTGGGCGGAGAGACTTTATGGTCTTCCGTCATCACCGGGCCTTCGGGCATTTCTTTCAGGCATTGTTTGACGATGCGAAGCGACTGGCGCATTTCTTCCATACGGACGAGATAGCGCGCATAGCAATCGCCGGTTTTGCCGACCGGAATGTCGAAATCCATTTTGTTGTAAACGTCGTAGGGCTGGCTTTTGCGCAAATCCCACGCCACGCCCGACGCGCGCAACATCGGTCCGGAAAAGCTCCAATCGAGCGCCTGCTCTTTCGATACGACGCCGATATCGACCGTGCGCTGGCGGAAAATGCGGTTTCCGGTCAGCAGTTCTTCGACATCGTCGATATAGTCCGAGAACCGTTCCGCCCATGCGGCGATATCTTCGGCCAAACCGTCCGGCATGTCCTGATGCACGCCGCCGGGCCGGAAATAATTGGCATGCATGCGCGCACCGGAAACGCGCTCGTAAAATTCCATGATCTTTTCGCGGTCTTCGTATCCCCACAAAGCCGGGGTCACCGCGCCGAGATCGATGCCGAAAGCCGTAATGGCAAGGATATGATTGGTGATGCGAGTCAATTCCGCAAACAGAACGCGGATATACTGCCCGCGCAACGGCGGCGTAATGCCAAGCAATTTCTCCACCGCCAGCGCGAAGGCGTGTTCCTGGCACAAAGGTGAAACGTAATCGAGCCGGTCGAAATACGGCATGGCCTGCGTATAGGTTTTGTATTCGATCAGCTTCTCGGTGCCGCGATGAAGCAGGCCGATATGCGGATCGGCGCGCTCGACGATTTCGCCGTCCATTTCCAGGATCAGGCGTAACACGCCGTGCGCAGCGGGATGCTGCGGTCCGAAATTGATCGTGAAGGGCAAAATCTTCTTGCCGTCTTCAGTCGTTTGTTCCTGTTCGGGGAAAGCGGCCTGACTCATTTCTTTTCCTCCGCCTTCTCATCGCCCGGCAGACGCATATTGACGTCCGTCATCCCTTCCCACGGGCTGAGGAAGTCGAAGGAGCGGAAATCCTGCGGCAGTTTGACCGGTTCGTAGACGATGCGTTTTTGGTCAGGATCGTAACGCACCTCGGTATAGCCGGTCAGAGGAAAATCCTTGCGCAACGGATGGCCTTCGAAACCGTAATCGGTCAGGATGCGGCGCAGATCGGCATTGCCCGCAAAGGTCACGCCGAACATGTCCCACACTTCACGTTCATACCAGCCTGCGCCGCTATAAACGCCGGTGGCGGTCGGCACCGGCGCGATTTCGTCCGCATGGATCTTGATCCGCACGCGCGCGTTGGCGCGAAGGCTCAGCAGGTTATAAACGATCTCGAACCGTTCCGGCCGCTCGGGATAATCGACGCCGCAAATGTCGACGAGCTGGCTCATCGCCAAAACCGGATCGTCGCGTAAAGTCCGAAGCACATCGGCAACACGCGGACGCGGCACCAGAACGGACAATTCCCCCCTGTCGGCGGACAGATGCATGACATCGCTGCCGAGGGCGCGGGTTACTTCGCTTTGAAGCCGTTCGAGAGAAAGCATCCTAGACTCTGTCTATAACCTTGTTGCCACGGCGGATTTTGCGGTGAAGCTGCATCAGGCCGTAAATCAGGGCTTCGGCCGAAGGCGGACAGCCCGGAATGTAGATGTCGACCGGCACGATGCGGTCGCAACCGCGCACCACCGAATAGGAATAATGATAATAACCGCCGCCATTGGCACAGCTGCCCATCGACACGACCCAACGCGGCTCGGCCATCTGGTCGTAAACCTTGCGCAAAGCGGGCGCCATCTTGTTGGTCAGCGTTCCGGCAACGATCATCACGTCGGACTGGCGCGGTGAAGCCCGGGGCATCATGCCGAAACGGTCGAGATCGTAGCGCGACATGTAGGCGTGGATCATTTCCACGCCGCAGCACGCCAGCCCGAAGGTCATCGGCCACATCGACCCCGTCCGCGCCCAGGCAAGAAGATCGTCGAGCTTGGCAAGGATGAAACCTTTGTCCTGCACTTCTTCACCGAGCTTGGCGGCCAGCGCATTGGCTTTGGCAAGTTGAACCGGATTGGTTATTCCCATTCCAGCGCTCCCTTTTTCCATTCGTAAATGAATCCCACGGTCAAAACCGCAAGGAACAGCATCATCGACCAGAAACCGACCAGCCCGATATCGCCCAGCGCCGTAGCCCACGGGAAAAGAAACGCAATTTCAAGGTCGAAGATGATAAAGAGGATCGAAACGAGGTAAAAGCGCACATCGAATTTGGCGCGCGCGTCGCTGAAAGCCGGAAAACCGCATTCATAGGCGGAAAGTTTTTCGGGATCGGGCTTTTGTTTGGCGAGAATGAAGGAGAGGCCGATCATCGCGCCGGAAATCACAATCGCGACGCCTAAAAACACAAGAATGGGCAAATACTGGACGGCAAGGTCGTTGAGCATAGCAGATAAACCGATTCGTTAACGCCGGACGGCGATTACGCGGTGCAACATCGGCCCGTTACGCCAGAAAATCAAGGGTGAAAAAATACGGTATTATGATGGCGCTTTAAGCAAATAATCCCTGCGCGTAAATCAGCGCGGAAAAATCGCCGCGATCGATCCGGTTGTGGATAAGTTCACGGACTCGCGGCTTGGCATGATAGGCCACCCCCAACCCGCCGCCCTCCGCGCAAGCCTGAAGCATCGGCACATCATTGGCCCCATCGCCGACGGCAAGCGCATCCGCAAGCGAGCAGCCATATGCGGCGCAGGCCTGATGCAGAATTTTTTTCTTCGCCTCCCTGTCGAGAACGGGCCGCGCAATATCGCCCGTCAGCACGCCGTTTTCGATTCCAAGTTCATTGGCGAAAAATCTATCGAAACCAAGACGCTCAGCGATGATGCTGGCAAAACAGGTAAAGCCGCCGGACACGAGCCAGCACGCGCTGCCTGCCTGTTTCATTGCCTTTATAAGCGCGTCTGCGCCGGGGTTCGGCTCCATCCGCGATGCGACTTTTTGTATCAGGCTTTCCGGTTGATTTTCCAATAAGTTGGCGCGCTCCGTTAAAGCAGCGGTGAAATCGAGTTCGCCATTCATCGCGCGGCGCGTGATGTCCGCGACTCTGTCGCCGATCCCGATTTCAGCCGCAAGCTCGTCGAGCATTTCCTGCCCGATGATGGTCGATTCCATATCGGCGATCAGGATTTTTTTACAGCGGTTGGCGACGGGCTGAATCAAAATATCGAACGGCAATCCTTCCGCTTCCGGAATGACTTCGCTGAAAAACACATCTGCCGCGCGGCCGTCATCCACAAGCGCCTGCCGCGCGACCGTGCCGCCCACCTGCACAACGCGAGACGTAAAAAGGTCAATGTCGGTTTTGGAAAGAAATTCGCCCGAGGGCGCGACAAGCGTGGCGACGAAAGACGCCGCGCTCATCCAACAGCCTGTTCGCCTTCGATATCCTCGGCAATCCAGGCTTCGAATTCGCTGTCTTCGTCGGGAATGTCGGCGTCCGCGCCATCGGAGTCTTCGCGCGGCAGATCGGCCAGCACGGGACGCGCATCGAGCAGCCCTGCGGCCTTGAGCTCGTCGAGGCCGGGCAGATCTTTCAGCGACTCGATATTGAAGTGACTCAGGAAATCCGTCGTCGTATGCCAGGTCAGCGGGCGGCCCGGCGTGTCGCGGCGCTTTCCGGGGCGGATCCAGCCGAGCTCGAGCAGGATGTCGAGCGTGCCTTTGCTGGTTTCGACACCGCGAATGCTTTCGATATCGGCACGCGTGACAGGCTGATGATAGGCGATGATCGCCACCACTTCGGCCGCAGCACGCGGCAATTTGCGGCGCGGCATGCGCGTGATTTTCATATGCGGCGCAATGTCGGGCGCGGTGCGGAAGCTCCAATGCCCATCGGTTTCGATCAGATTGACGCCGCGGGACGCGTACAATGCCTTGAGTTGTTCCAGCAATGGCGCAATATCAGCCCCCTCGCTCAGCTGCCGCGCCAGAATTTCGGTCGTCACGGGCTCGCCGCTCGCGAAAATCGCCGCTTCAAGAAGGCGCAGTTCGTGGGTCAATTCGATATTGTCGGTCATTGCTCGCTCATCGTTTGTTCGGGTTGTGCCTCGCGGCCGCGGCGGCGCAGATAAATCGGCGCAAAAGTTCCATCCTGCCGCACTTCAAGCTCGCCGTTTTTGACGAGCTCGAGAGTCGCGGCAAAGGTCGAAGCCAGCGCCGAGCGCACTTCGAGCGCCTGTTCGGCGTCCGCGACGTCAGGCAGATAGGCTTGCAGCGCGCTCCAGCTCGGCATCGTGCCAAGCACAACACGCAGCCGCGCCACGCTTTCCTCGAGGCTGAACAGACGTGTCGGCGCGATGTTATAGGCAACGGGCTTGCGGCGCCGCGAAGGCGCCGCGACCGCAGTCAGCAGATCCTGAATGGTCAGGTAATAGACGGGCTTTTCCTCGACCTCTACCGGTTCGGGGATGCCGCGCGCGAAAATATCGCTGCCGAGCTGCGGCCGATCCTGAATGTCGCGGGCAGCCTTCTGCATCGCTTCGAGCCGCAAAAGCTGGAACTTGAGCGCTTCGGCCATCGCAGCCGCATCGGGTTCCGACGTATCCTGTTCCGGTTCCGGCAGCAGCAGGCGCGATTTCAAAAAGGCCAGCCATGCCGCCATGACGAGATAATCGGCGGCGACTTCGAGCCGCAAACGGCGCGCTTCGGCGATATAGGCCAGATATTGCTCGGCCAGAGGCAAGATCGCAATTTTGCCGAGATCGACTTTCTGTTCGCGCGCCAGCGTCAGCAAAAGGTCGATCGGCCCGTCGAAACCCTCGAGGGCGACGACGAGATCGCTTTCGCCGCGCAGCGCAGCCGCGTCAATGTTTTCAGCCTGTTCCATAGTCATCCGAATCATCATGTCAGATGGGGATGATAACGGCAAAACGCCGCAAAAACACATGTTTTATATGGTAAATACGGGCTTTTTTCAGGCCTGCGCAGCCGCCAGTCCGCCCAGCAGCACGTCAAGGCGCGCTGCATCTTCAGATGGGTTATAGGCGGCATTCGGCTGCACGATCATAGCCTTCGCATGCATCCAGCGCGCCCAGCCTGCGTCGCTCATCGGCTCCAGCGCCATGTCGATGGCTGCCATTTCCGACGCGTTGCCGTTGCAATGAAGCACAACGTCCGTTCCGGCATTGATTGCACGGCGTGCCAGATCGCCGGGATTACCCGCTAGCGCCTTCATGGTCAGATCGTCGGACAACAAAAGCCCGTCGAAGCCGAGCGCGCCGCGAATAATGTCGCGGTTGACAATCTCCGACAGGGATGCCGGATTGTCCGGATCGAGCGCGGTGAAAACCGCGTGCGAATTCATACCCAACGGCGCGTCTTTCAGCAATTCGAACGGCATGAAGTCGAGCATTTCAAGCTCGGCGCGGCTCGCTTCGATTTTCGGCAGAAGCTCGTGCGGATCGGCCTTGAGCCGTCCATGCCCCGGCAAATGCTTGATGACCGGCAAGATACCGTTCGCCAGAAAAGTTTCGATCTGCGCACGCGCAAGTCCCGCGACGATGCCCGGTCTGTCGCTGAAAGCGCGGTCGCCGATCACAGGCGTGCCTTCGGGATTGAACAGATCGACGACCGGCGCGCAATTGATCGTGATGCCAAGCTTGGCCAGTTCGCATGCGACAACGCGCGAATAGGCCCGGATCGCTTCGATGCCCCAGTCGGGATCCTGTTCGTACATAAGGCCGAAAGCGCGCGCCGCCGGATATTTCGGCCAATGCGGCGGCGCAAGCCGCGCAACGCGCCCGCCTTCCTGATCGATCGCGATGACGACATCGTCCCGTCCGGCAGCCTGCTTGAATTCTAGAATAAGGTAACGGACCTGTTCCGGGTTTTCGCAGTTGCGCTTGAACAAAATGAAGCCGAACGGATCGGCGCGTCGGAACAGCGCGCGCTCTTCCGCCGTCAGGCGCGTTCCCGCGCAGCCAAAAATGATGGGCTTTGGTTTTTTGCTATCGGACAAGAATGCACCCTGCATGTTTTTTCTTGAGCGCAGAGCATATATGATTCGCCGCGCTTTCCGACAGGGGCTGGCTGCGGATGCGATAGAAAACCCCGCGCGCGCCGAGATCGGCACGAGCCAGGCGTAAAGTCGCGCTGCCAAGTTCTCCTGCATATTTGCGTTGCAGCTTTTCCATCATCGCCTCGGCCTTGGTTTCATCCGAGACAGAAGCCAGTTGCACAACAACCGTTCCCGCCGCAGAAACATTCGGCACGGGCATATGTTCCGTTTCCTTGATGACTTGCGCGATCGTCGTGGGCGAGCGGGGTTTGGAAACGGCAGGCTTTGCGGCAGCGGCTGTTTTCGGCGTGAGGGACTTCGATGCTACAGGCTTCAACGCTACAGGTTTCGGAACCGGCACCGGCGCAGGAACGGCAACGGCTGTTTTCGCTGCGGTTTTTTTTGCAGCTGTCGCCAACGCGGGTTTGGGTGCCGCAGCGGGCGCAGGTGTCGGCGTCACTGTCGTCGCCACAGGCGGCGCTATCGGCTGTTCGGGCGGCGGCAGCAGATGCTCGACCTGATGGAGAGGCGGGGTGTTATCGATTTCGTTATAGACCTGGACATCCTGATGCGGGATGTCGATGCCCCCCGGATTGGCAGGTTTGTGTTTGTAAGGGATAGAGGTCGCCACGGTCGGGATTTCGCCGGGTGCGGACGCATGGCGCCCCCAAAGCCCATAAGCGCCGCCGACAATCGCGAGAACGAGGACGGTAACGGTAATGACGCGACGGCGGGCATAGGAACGCTCGCGCGCCCAGTCGGCATGCGAATAGTCCGAACGCTCCGGGCGTTCGGAGACAAAAAGCTCACGCTGCGGCGGTCGCTTCACTGCGAAGTTCCTCCATCGGCTGGCAGCCAAGAACGGCCAGCGCGCTGCGGATGACGGTGCGCGCCGCCATGATGAGCGCAAGGCGCGCAAGCGTCAACCGTTTGTCGTCCGGAACGATAAAACGCAAGGACGCATCTGCATTGCCCTTGTTCCACAAGCCGTGGAACTGGGCCGCGATATCCATCAGGTAGAAAGCGACGCGATGCGGTTCTTCGGCCAGCGCGGCGGCCTCGACGGCACGTGACCAGCTGGCCAGCGATTTGATCATCTGCAATTCGTCCGGCGTCGCAATCGGCGCCAAATCGACCTCTGCCAAAGCTTCGGGCGTCAGTTCGCCGGGCGAAAAACTTTCGGCGGCATGGCGCAGCACCGAACAGCAGCGCGCATGGGCGTACTGTACATAGAACACGGGATTATCGCGCGTCTGCTCGAGCGATTTGGCGAGATCGAAATCGAGCTGCGCGTCGCTTTTGCGCGTCAGCATGATAAAGCGCACGACATCCGCGCCGACTTCGTCGACCACGTCGCGCAGCGTGACGAAGGTTCCCGCGCGCTTGCTCATCTTGAAAGGCTGCCCGTCCTTGAGCAGATTGATCATCTGGCACAAACGCACGACGAGCCGGCCCTTGCCTTCGGTCACCGCCGTGACCGCCGATTGCATGCGCTTGACATAACCGCCATGATCGGCGCCCCAGACATCGATCATTAACCCATAGCCGCGCTTGAACTTGTCATAGTGATAGGCGATGTCGGACGCGAAGTAAGTCCAGCTTCCGTCGGATTTCTTGAGCGGACGGTCGGTATCGTCGCCAAACTGCGTAGCGCGGAACAAGGTCTGCGGACGCGGCTCCCAATCGTCGGGCGTTTTACCTTTGGGCGGTTCCAGCACGCCCTCATAAATCAATCCTTTGCTTTGCAGGAACGCCACCGCACGGTCGACACCGCCTTTTTCGACCAGCTCTTTTTCGGATGCGAACACCGCATGTTTGACATTCATGCTATCGAGGTCGGCACGGATCAGCGCCATCATCTCGTCGGTCGCGATTTTCCTGAAATGCGGCAGCCACGCGCTTTCCGGCTGGTCGAGCCATTTGCGTCCTTCGCTTTCGGCCAAAGCCTTGCCGACCGGAACCAGATAATCGCCCGGATAAAGCCCTTCGGGTATCGCGCCGGTTTCTTCGCCCAGCGCCTCGCGGTAACGTAAAAAGACCGAACGCGCCAGCACATCGACCTGCGCGCCCGCATCGTTGATGTAATATTCGCGGCACACATCGTACCCGGCCTTGGCAAGCAGCGACGCCAGCACGTCGCCGACGACGGCGCCGCGCCCGTGGCCGACATGCATCGGTCCCGTCGGGTTGGCGGAAACATATTCGACATTGACCTTGATGCCCTTGCCAAGATCGCTGTCGCCATACGACGTTCCGGCGGCAAGGATCGCACGCGCCTCCTCAAGCCAGATTTCGGGCCGCAGGCGCAGATTGATGAACCCCGGCCCGGCGATTTCAACCCCCGTGATATCGGCGTGTTTTTCCAGAAGCGGCTTGATCGCTTCGGCGATGGCGCGCGGCGCTTTGCCCGCAGGCTTGGCCAGCACCATCGCGATATTGGTCGCAAGATCGCCATGGGCGGCATCGCGCGGCGGCTCAACCACGAAAGACGGGTTTTCGCCTTCGAAAGCGAAAGCCCCGTCTTTGGTCGCTTCGGCGACGGCGGCGGCAACGGCGCCATGGATGTTCTTATATATGGTCATGGTTTTTTTCAGTCCCGTTCTACACAAGCATACATATATCTTTGAGCAACGGAAATGTTTCGTAAGGCTGATCGAAAACCTCCGAACCGAAATGCCCTTCCCCAGTCTGAATGATCAGTGTGCCGCCCAGCCTTTCGCGCAAAGCCTCGCCCTGCCGCAAATCGCATCCCCACGGGTCGTTATCGGAATTGAAGAAGAAAAATTCGCGCCCGTTATGCTTCATCCGCTCCCAATTGGGCGATTGAAGCAGCATGGGATTATCATCCTCCATCTCGGGCAGGCGGATATAGCCGGCGACGAGGATCGCGCGATGCACCGGATGCGCAAGCTTTTCCAATACCGACAGCACAAGCGGGCACCCGGCCGAATGGCCGACGATAATTGTGCGGGCGTCGAATTTTTGGGTTTCGAGCGCGAACGATGTCCAGTCTTCAAGATCCGGGTTTTCGGCATCCGGCAGTTGCGGCGCGGATACGGCGAAGCCTTCGGCCTCCAGCTCGGCGCGCAGCCACGGATACCATAAATCCTCCGGCGTCCGCCCCATGCCGTGAAACAGAACCGCGTTTTTCATCTTTTTCCCTTTCGCCGTGAAAATAGCAGGCACGCGGGAAAGGTTAAAGCGATGTTTTGAGTTTTTCCGCGATCGAACGCGCCAAAACGGCTGGATTGCCATGAATTTCGACGAGTTTGAGCCGCCCGGTTTCACCCGCCTTGATCGACACCATTTTGCGCGGAACGCCCCATTCTTCGGCCAGTCTTGCGATAAGCGCCTTATTGGCCTTGCCGTCCTGCGCCGCCGCCGCAACCGAAATTTCAACTGCACGTTCGCCGTCGCCGATATCGACGACTTTTATGTCCCGCGTCCGCGCCGAACCGGGTTTGGCGCGAACGGATATACGCACTCCGTCCGCGAACGGAGTTATAACGTCCGATACATCGTCGCTCATTTCACAACCGAGAAAAGCTGATAACCAAGCATCGGCGGAACGGAAATTTCCTCGAGCCATGCCGGCGCATGATGGAAGGCCATCTGCCCAGCAAGGCTGGCATTGGGCTTCATCGCCACCTCGCCGTTCGGATAGACGACATAATGCGGCCCCTTGCCCGCCAGATACATGTCGGGGATATCGCGGCACATGACGACGAAGTCGATATCGTCCGTCTTGGCGATTTGATGCGCCTTGGCCATATCGGTCGCCGAGAAAAAAGCCAGCGAGTCGAGATTACCGCGCACATTGGTATGATAAGGTGCAGCCATGACCGCATGCGGCGTGCGGAACAAAATCTCCGGCCCGCTATCCATCATGTTCATGATGCGCAATGGCGCACGCGCGGCATATTCCGGCTGATCGAGAAATCTGTCGAGCCCCGGAAAATAACAGCTGTCATCGAACGTTTCCGCCGGGAATAAAAACACCCCGGTATTGAACGAACGTCCGTCTTGCAAGGCCGGGAACAAAACCCCCGTCAACGGCCCCAGCAGCAGAACAAGGCAAATCTCGGCCCAGAAACGCTTGCGCCCCTCGTAATGCGCGCCGATCCATGCCCAGCCGCGCTCGGCGAAAAAGGTCAACGGTAACACCGCGAACAATGTCGCATAAAGCAGCACGCGCACCTGATAAAAGACGGCCAGTCCCATCGCAGCCGCCAGCAATGCAGCCACCAGCCCCCATGCCCACTTTTTATCGCCCGTCGTACGGCGCAGGAAAACGACACATGCGGCCAGACCGATCAAGGATGTGCCGAGCCGCAAAACCTGCTGGAACGGCGTGAAGCGGTCGAGCAACGGTATAGCTTCCTGAAGATTGGCAAAGAACAATTTGGCCAATGTCTTGTCCATCGCGCCATACGGCCCGACCAGAAGCGCCGGAAAACGCATGAAAAACGCGACCCCCAACCCAACCGCAACCACGCCCGCAATCAGCCAGCGCAACCGCGCATTCTTCATCCCCGAAACGGCGGCCGCACAAAGCAAAGCCAGCGCAATGCCGCCAGTCAGATACACATAGGTCACCGAATAAACGAGAATATCCTGCGTCAAAATATCCGCCACAGGCCGGTCGAGCGCGAGGCAGGCGACGCTCGTGACAAACAGGCTTACAGAAAAGATGGTAGCACCACGCGCAGTTTTACGCCTTTCCGCAACCGTCCATAATCCGATGGCGGTCGCGATGATGGCGAGCCACGGCAAAGTTTCCAGCGCAATGGCAAGCGCAAGTGCGAGGACAAACCCCGCCAGCGCCCCCCACCGAATTCGTTCGGGCCGTTCGAACATCCGCACGACGGCGCCGACCGCGACAATCGTCAGGATGCCTTCAAGCCCGTGATGATCGACCTGCCCCGGCGCAAACTTGAACAGATAGGCGGCGGCGAACATGACGATAAAGGCCGACAACCGCGCCCAGTCCGGCGAGGCCAGCTTCGCCGCCGTCCAGCGCAACGCGGCGAACAGAAAGCCCAGATAAATGACGGGCAGCAAGAACGACGCAAACAAAGCCGCGCCGCGCCACGAATAATGGAAAACGCGGAACAGCATGATGCAGGCCGCAATCGGCATTTCGGCGATACGCGAATAATGGATCGGCACGCCGAAAGGCGGGTTCATGCGATGCTGAACATTGTCGAACCAGTTTTGCCCATGCAGCCAGGCCAGCGTCTGCGACAAATAGGTATAATCGTCCGGGTCTGGCAGATCGCCATGCCAGGCGGGGTAATGCGGCAAGGCAACATAGGCGATGATGAAGAACGCCCACATGATAAGCGGCAGCCCGGCGAAAGGCGGCATGAAGATACGCGCAACGCCGGCGAAGAACTTGCCCACCTCGTCGCGCAGGCGCGTCATTCGACCGCCTTGGCGCACAGAACCGCCAGCTTGCTTCTTTGGTCGTCGGAAATCGACTTCCCATTGAACAGAACCTTGTTTCCTTCGACCGTTAGCGTGCCGAGCTGCACCTCCGTCCCCGTGCCAAGCTGGTT
>JAGWKW010000181.1 GCA_028865155.1 Alphaproteobacteria bacterium | reverse complement strand
CTTCCTTATGCTCTTCCGAAAACGAGCTGCTCAACAGCCATTTGCCGAGCTTATAGTTTCCGCCGAGAATGCCCTTGTCGCGCCGCGTGCCGACGGTTCCGGTCATCTCGTTGGTCGAGCCGAGCGCGACGGTAGGTACGCCGGCGTTCGCCGCCACGGCCGCCGCAAACGCACTGCCCCATGTGCCGTCTTTGTTGAAGACCGTCGTGAAATGATCGGTCGCGGTGTAGGTCATCGCGTCGTAGCCGAAATTCATGCCCCACTTGCCCTGTTCGCCGAGCTTCGCGTTCGCCGAAGCTTCCGGCCCGACATGGCCCTGACCGATATTCACATCGTTGGCGTCGAAGTGGAAATAATCCGCGTCGCTGCCGTTCCACGCGCCGCGGGCATTCAGGTCGGCGCTGCCCGTAAGTCCGGCGCCGGATTCCGTTTCGCCGTTATAGCGGCCGAAGACGGCGCTGCGCTTCGTCACGCCATCGATGCCGACCGTGACTTCGTTATCGTAATCCGGCGTCGCGGCGGCAGTCGCGGTTGCCGGGGCGGCGCCGATGTCGAAGCTGTTGTCGTCGGCATGCGCCGCAACCGTCAGGGGCAGCATACATGCGCAGGCGAAGGCTGCGGCTTTCAATATATTGCGTGTCGTCATGGACGCACCTCCTCTTACCGGAAGAATGTCGAACCGCTTGGGCTGTTCGAGCCGTGGATCTGTGAGTGGCAACTCAGGCAACTGCGGTCGCCGTACAGGTAGAAAGAGCTGCTGCCTGGCGCCACCGAGTGGGCGGACACGCCGACGCCGCCCATGTCGTTGGTCGCAGCATGGCAATCGAAGCACAGGAACGGCACTTTTTCCTTCAGCAGGCGCGGATTCACCGAGCCGTGCGGATTGTGGCAGTTGGTGCAGTCCTCGCGCACGGGCTGGTGTTCCCACAGCATCGGGCCGCGCTTGTCCGCGTGACAGGTGTAGCAAAGGTCGGTGACGCGCACTTTCTTGAGCATATGCGGCCCCGGAGACCCGTGCGGATTATGACAGTCCGAGCAGGCTACCTTGCCTTCGCGGATCGGGTGATGGGAATACTGCAACGTCAAGGCGCGCTGCTCCGCGTGGCAGGTGAAGCAGACTTCCGGCTGCGTCTTTTTGACCAGTATGGGGTCTTTCTTGACGTGAACCGTGTGGCAGTCGGTGCATGCGATGTTGTTGCTTTGATGCTGGCTGCCCTGCCAATCCATATGGTCGGTATCCTGGTGGCAGCTCAGGCACATCTTGTTGCGCGCCGCGACCGGCGAAGCGTTCGGGCCGTTGAACACGATCGTCGGCTCGGTGCGTTTCTGGCCCGGCGCCGGACGGCTGTGGATATGCTGCGGGCTCGCGCCGTGGCAGGTTTCGCAGTCGTGGTTATCGGGGCCGAACGGCGTGCGGCCGTCGCTTTTGACCGCGTGCGGCGATTTGAGGATGTCGAGAAGCTTGTTCCCTTTCTTGGTCTTATAGGTGTCGTCGTGGCATTTCATGCAGGTTTCGGCCCCGCGCTCGGCATAGATGGGCTCGGACTGCTGCAGCGAGGAAGGCGAGGATGCCGCCGGGACGGGTTCCGCCTTTTTCTGAACGCCTGCCGCGCCTGCAGCGACGGGACAGAACAGGACGGCCAGGACGGCCGTAAGCAGGATGTTTTTCGCCTTCATGTTCGACCTCTCACTTCAAGCCCGTTGGCGGGCGTTATTCCTTCGCCGCGACGAAATCAGCATTGCCGGAGTCGAGCACCAGCGTGCGTTCGAACGAAACGTAGTGGAACCGTTTGGCCGTATGGCCGGAATGGATCGCGAAACCGATCGTGTAGGTTTTGCCCGGAACGATCGCCTTGAATCCCGCGCCCGCGTCGAGCTTGCGCGTGAATGTCACCGTCCATTTGCCGCCGGCGTAGGACGCCTGCGCAGAAACGGCGGTCGGATGGGTTTCTTCGCGCTTGGCGAAGATTTCGCCATTGACCGCGACCGCGGGCTTGCCTGCGTTCAGGCGCGCCTGCCAATATTCGAGCCAGTACCCGCCGGCTTTCAGCTTGGCCAGATCGTCCGCCGGTTTCAGCTCGTCGCCGCCGCCATGCGCCGTCAGGTGCGCATGCGTCCTGGGCAAGTACATGGTGCGATCGGCGCCGTTCGCCGCGGGCATCATCGTATTGTCGTCGTGGCACATGCCCCAGCATCCGGCGCGCGTCGCTTCGGGTACGCTGCCGTCGTCGAGCATCATCGTCACTTTCGTGGCATAGGCTTTGTCCATGCCCGCGTCTGGCTGCCTGCCTTCGGCGAAGACGAGCCGGACATAGAGGTTTTGAGCGTCGTGCGCGAACTTGACCTGCGCGACGATGGAGCCGGGCTTGCCCGGAACGGCCGCGCCGTTGCGCTTGCCCGAAACAAGGATGTCGCCCATCGTTTTTTCGTCGCCGTTATGGCATTGGAAGCAATCCTTGCCCGCGCGGAATTTCGCCGCGCCTTCGTGGTCGCTTGGCGTCAGAACCCATTCCCACGGCGACTGGCCGGGATAGAACATGGCCACGTCCTTGCCCGGAACTTTCGCCCAGTCGATGGCGGCATGCGCCGGCGCGGCGCCCAGTAAAATCATGAATCCGAGCGCGGCCAGAGATGTTTTAAGGCAGGGTTTGTTCATGGCTTTCTCCGTTCACTGGATATCGAAGCTGAGCGGCGCCGATTGCTTCTCTTCGGGCCGGTTGTGGGTAAGCCCCGTGTCCTTGTGGCAATCGAGGCAATTTTCGTCGGTTTTCATCGCGTCCCGATGCTGGGCGCGGATGCTGGGGCGCTGTTCGTCGAGCACCATGTTCGCGTAATGGTGACAGGCCTTGCATTCGCGCGCGTTCGTCGCGGCGAAATCGGCCCAGACTTTCTTGGCAAGCTCGAGTCTGTGCGCTTCGAACTTTTCCTTGGTATCGACTCGCCCCGTCCAGTGATCCCAAAGCTCGAACGTCGCCAGGATTTTATGCCCCATCGTGTGAACCCAGTCGTTCTGGGGCACATGGCATTGCGGGCAGGCGACGACGACGCCGAATTCGTTCTTGAAATGCTTGCTGTGCGAATATTCCTGGTAAACGGTGTCGTGCATTTCGTGGCAAGTATTGGCACAGAAACCGAGCGTGTTCGTGTATTGAACCGCCGTGCCGTAAGCCGCCGACAGACCGATTCCGATGGCGATGAATCCGGCGGCGGTCAGCAGAAAAGCGCGCTTTTCCTTGATGAACTTCAATATGTTACGCAACATCTTCCCCTGGTTTTTCCGGAAAGATTCGCCGATTCGCGGCGCTTTCGCGGTTCGTTGCGGCGTTATGTCGCAAAAAAGCCGCAAAACCTGTAGAGCCAGAGG
>JAGWKW010000180.1 GCA_028865155.1 Alphaproteobacteria bacterium | reverse complement strand
ATCACGCCAACATCGTGCCGTGGCAGATGCTGCGCGAACAGATCGGCATCGTCCTGCGCGTCGTTCCGGTCACGCCCGAAGGCGAAGTCCGGCTCGAAGATTTCAAGGCCGCCCTGTCGCCAAAAACGAAACTCGCCGCCTTCGCGCATGTCTCGAACGTGCTCGGCACCATTCTGCCGGTCAAGGAAATGACCGCGCTGGCGCACGAAGCAGGCGCGCTTACCCTGATCGACGGCTGCCAGGCCATTGTCCATATGCCGGTCAATCTGCGCGACATCGGCGCGGATTTTTACGCCTTCTCCGGCCACAAACTCTATGGTCCGACCGCCGTCGGCATTCTGTACGGCAAGCACGATATTCTCGCCGCCATGCCGCCCTATCAGGGCGGCGGCGACATGATCGCGAGCGTGACGTTCGAGAAAACAACCTATAAAGAACCGCCGCATCGCTTCGAGGCCGGGACGCCGCCAATCACCGAAGTCATCGGCTTGGGTGCAGCGATAGAATACGTTTCCACCATCGGCATGGCGCGCATCGCGCGGCACGACACCGATATTCTCGCTTACGCGACCGAGAAATTATCGCGCATCAACAGCCTGCGTATTATCGGCACGGCGGCACAAAAATCGGGCATCCTGTCCTTCACGATGGAAAACGCGCATCCGCATGACATCGGCACCATCCTCGACCGCCACGGTATTGCCATACGCGCCGGGCATCATTGCGCCCAGCCTTTGATGGAGCATCTTGGCATCGCAGCAACCGCGCGCGCGTCGTTCGGGCTTTATACCTCGCGCGAGGATATCGACGCGCTGGCCGCAGGCATCGAAAAAGTGCGGGAGATTTTCGGATGAGTGACGATCTTCGCGACCTGTATCAGGATCTGATCCTCGACCACGGCAAGCATCCGCGCAATTTTCGCATCCCGACGAATGCGAACCGCGAGGCATTGGGCCACAACCCGCTATGCGGCGATAAAATCGATTTGTTCGTCACCGTCGACGACAACGGCGTCATCAAAGACGTTGCCTTTCAGGGCAGCGGCTGCGCGATCTCGGTCGCTTCGGCCTCAATGATGACGGAAATGCTGAAAGGCAAGACGGCTGCCGAAGCCGCGCATCTGTTCGACTATCTCCATGCCGCCTGCACAGGGCATAAACCCGACGCCGCCGGCATCGACGAAGACGACGCCACCCGCATCGAAGCTTTGTCCGGCGTGCGCGATTACCCGATCCGGGTCAAATGCGCGACGCTCGCCTGGCACACGCTGCAAGCCGCGTTGAAAAACGAAAAGAAGATATCGACCGAATGACCGACGCTGCGCAAAAAACCCCGGACAAGACGCCGGACGCCCTCGCCGCCGACATCGCGACGATGGGCGAACGCGTGGTCGAAAAAATTCGGATGGTTTACGACCCCGAAATCCCGGTCAATATTTTCGACCTCGGCCTGATCTATAAAATCGACATCGACCCGCGCGAAGACGGCACCTTCGCGGTCAAAATCGACATGACGCTGACGACGCCGAACTGCCCCGTCGCGGGCAATATGCCGATGATGGTGCAGAACGCAGTTTCCGCAGCCGAAAACGTCGCCGACGTCGCCGTCGCGCTTGTCTGGGATCCGCCATGGGACAAATCGATGATGAGCGACGAAGCGCGCATGACGCTGAACATGTTTTGAAGGGAAGAGTCCATGTCCGCCACATCCATCCTGACCGTCACCGCCGCCGCCGCCGCCCGGCTGCAGGAAATCGTCACCGCGCAGGAACCGCGCCCCGAAGCTGTGATGGTTTCCGTCACGACCAAGGGCTGTTCGGGCATGAAATACGATTTGCAACTCCTGCCCCGCCTCGCCGACGCACCGCCCTATGCCGACCGGGTCGAAACAAACGGATTAACGGTCGTTATCGACCCCAAGGCCGCGCTTTTCATCACCGGCTCGACCATGGATTACCAAAAGTCCGCACTGCATTCGGGTTTCGACTTCATCAACCCGAACGAGACCGCGCGCTGCGGCTGCGGCGAGAGTTTTTCCGTGGCTACAACAGAGTGACCAGTTCATAATTCCGTAACCTCTTGCCGTTTAAAAAGAGCCGTCATCCCGGCGCAAGCCGGGATCCAGATTGAAAACTTGTGTTTTTCTGGAAAAGGAAAAAGATTTAAGTCTGGATCCCGGCTTGCGCCGGGATGACGCACTTGATGTAAACACCTTTCGCAAATCACAAACACAGGCTTTCGCCCATGCCCAAAATCACCCGCCTTGCCGATTACGAAGTTCCTGATTTCCTGGTTTCGGAGGTCGAACTCGACATCGACATCCAGCCCGATCATGCGCGCGTCTTTTCGCGCCTGCGCGTCGCGCGCAATCCGAAAAGCAAAAAGAAAAACGCGGCCCTGTTCCTGAATGGCGAAACGCTGACGCTGGTCGGCGTCAAGATCGACGGCCGCGCTTTGTCGGCGAAAGACTATAAACTCACGCCGCATGGGCTGACCATCCCGAACATGCCCGCCAAAGCGACCATCGAAATCGCCAGCACGCATAATCCGTACGAAAACACCGCCCTGTCAGGGCTGTATGCGTCGGGATCGATGCTGTCGACGCAATGCGAAGCCGAAGGTTTCCGCCGCATCACCTATTATCCCGACCGGCCCGACGTGATGGCGAAATTCACCGTCACGATTCACGCCGACAAGAAGAAATACCCCGTCCTGCTTGCCAACGGCAATCTGATCGCCAGCGGCGACGAAGGCAAAGCCCGCCATTTCGCCAAATGGGAAGATCCGTTCCCGAAGCCTTGCTACCTGTTTGCGATGGTCGCGGGCAAACTCGACAAAGTCACCGACCATTTCAAAACGAAATCGGGCCGCCAGGTCCTGATCGAAATCTATGTCGAGCCGGGCAAAACGAAAGAAACCGGCTTCGCGCTGACCGCCATCAAAAAAGCGATGCGCTGGGACGAGCAACGCTTCGGGCTGGAATACGACCTCGACCGTTTCATGATGGTCGCGACGCCCTTCTTCAATATGGGCGCGATGGAAAACAAGGGGCTAAACATCTTCAACGACTCCTGCGTTCTGGGCCGCACCAACACGGCGACCGACGCGACGATTTCCTTTATCGAGCGCGTCGTGGCGCATGAATATTTCCACAACTGGACGGGCGACCGCATCACCTGCCGCGACTGGTTCCAGTTAAGCCTGAAAGAAGGGCTGACCGTGTTCCGCGAACAGGAATATATGGGCGACGCGAATTCCATTCCCGTCGAACGGCTCGACAATGTCCGCGACTTGCGCCGCCGGCAGTTCGCCGAAGACGCGGGTGCAATGGCTCACGGCGTGCGTCCGGAAGCCTATCAGGCGATCGACAATTTCTATACC
>JAGWKW010000179.1 GCA_028865155.1 Alphaproteobacteria bacterium | reverse complement strand
GTTATGCGTCATTGTTCTGTTAAGAAAGATACGTTAAACATAACCCCCTCTTTATCGAAAAACAACGAAATGCCATCCTCAACGCCTTTCCAGACCGCACCGGATAAATTTGAAGAGTACCGCATGAAAGTCGCGGGAACGAATATCGATTCCCGCTCGCTGCTTTCGACCGACTATTTCAATAACTTCAACTCGGTCGTCATGCTGTTCGACATGCTGCCCGAAGCGCCGGAACTTCTCGACGAAATCGACGAATGGAAGTTCAATACCTATGTCGAGCATTTCCAGAATAGCGGCCTTGATTTCGCGGTGTTGGCCATTGAAGCCTACGACTACGTTCCCCTCGACATGAAGCGGGCTTTCGAGCGCAAGATCGAAGCGATGCGTGTCTTCATCGTGGATTGCGCGCAAACCCTTCGCCACCTGCACGAAGCGGGCGAAACGCAGGCTTTTGCGACCTTCGCGCGGCAGGCGGCCGAAATGTTCCGTTTTATGATGAACGAGGGTGGCGCCATCATCCACGGTACCGATGCGTCGCTTGATCAGGGCGCGATCGATAAAATGTTTTAAGACCGTTTCGGTCTTTGATGCCCCCGTATTTTTTGACTATTTTCTTGAGATAATTAACCATTAACCATATCTTACTTAGATGAAGGATGGCTTTTTCGCAAGCTGTCGTCCCGCCTGTAATCTTCATAAGGAAATGACCGATGCGTATTCAAGATGCCAGCCTGACGAAGAAACTCAGCATTGCGGCCCTGCTTCTTGCCTTGCCGCTTTTCATCATGATTTATCTCCTGATTACGCAGATAGACGGACAGGTTGCCTTTACGCAAAAAGAAATCGCCGGTGTGCATTATATCGCCGCTTTGCAACAGGGACTGGTCGCGGCTACCGATCCTAACGGCACGCCGCAGGCGATGCAAAAGGCGGCATCGGCGATTGCCACTGTGCAGCAGCAAGATGGAAACGTTCTGGGGCTTGAGAAGAAAGCGCAAGTTGCTGAAGATGCTTTGAATGCAGGCAAGAAGGCCGACGCCATCAGCGCGCTTTCGGATGCGATCGGCGTTGCGTCGGACAATTCGAATATCACGCTCGACCCGGATACCGATGCCTACTATGTCGGCGATATGCTCGTTAATCAGGGGCCGGGTATCTTGGTCAAGACGGCAGGGCTGGCTGCAGCCGCCCATGATCTCATAGCTCAAAAAACAGACGTCGAGAAAATGGCTTTTGCCGTTGCGCATGATGAATTGCTCGGTGCGGGAGGTAATTTTGCCTCGGATATGGGAAAAGCAATCAAGGGAAACAGCGATGGCAAACTCGAAGGCAATATTGCCGTGTCGGGCAACGCTGTTACAGAAGTGGGCAAAATCATTGAAGCCGCCAATGATGGGAATTATGCGGCAATCGGCTCCATAGCGCCGGGCGTTATCTCTGCCATATCTACCGCTTTCCCGAATCTTGACGCCGAGATGATCCGGCTTCTTGAGGCTCGTATTCACGGTTTTCGTAGCACCCTCTTCGATCGCATCGGTGTCGCGCTGCTGTTCATTCTCTTTGGCGGGGCAGCCTTTTTCTTCATTGTGCGGTCGATTACGCGCCCTGTTGCTGAAGTCGTTAAAGCCATGGGCCAAATTACCGCCGGCAATCTCGACGTTACCGTGCCGTCCTCGGATCGCCATGATGAGATCGGCAAGCTTATTCAGGCGACCGAATCTTTTTATGACGCAACACGCAAGGCAGCTGAGGCCAAGGCGGCCGAAGAGAAAAGAACGGCCGAGGAACGCCGTCGTGCAGCAAAGCTGGTCGAGCTTAACCAAGGATTCAGCGCATCGGTCAAGCAGACAATGGGCGGATTGGGCGGTTCGGTAACCAGCGTGGATGGCGCGGCAACGGCTATTGCCGACGGTGCGCAATCGGCTGCGCAACAGGCGGCAGCCATCGCCGCGGCTGCACAACAGGCTTCATCCAACGTTCAGACTGTGGCGGCCGCGTCCGAAGAATTGACGGCCTCGATCCAAGAAATTGCCGCCCGTATTCAAGAGGCTGGCGAAATAACCGGCAAGGCGACCAAGGAAGCGGGCGATGCCCGCACAATGGTCGGGGACCTTTCCGATGCGGCCAACAAGATTGGCGAGGTTATCGACTTAATTACCGAGATTGCAAGCCAGACCAACCTTCTGGCGCTGAATGCCACGATTGAGGCCGCGCGCGCAGGGGAAGCGGGTAAAGGCTTTGCCGTCGTTGCCTCGGAAGTCAAGGCGCTGGCCAACCAGACGTCGCGTGCGACGGAAGATATTTCCGGCCATATTCATGCCATCCAGGAGGCTGTAAACAAGGTTATCGAGGCTATCAAGGCCATTGAAAGCACGATAGGCCAAGTCAACAGCGTATCCGCAACGATCGCAAGCGCGATCGAGGAACAGAGCGCGGCAACGCAGGAAATCTCGCGCAACGTTCAGGAAGCGGCGACCGGAACCTCTGACGTGACGGCGAATGTTACGCGCGTCGCTTCCATGATCGAGCAAACCAGGAACGGCTCGGTTGAAGTTCTGACGGCGGTCAAGCTTTTGCAGCAGGAAAGCTCCAAGCTTGGCGAGGATATCAACAAGTACATATCGGACGTATCTTCGACGTAAGCCCGCCTTCCCTATCTTTTGCCCAACTAAGGATATCACATGACGACCAAAAGAAATGCCTCTCCCATTCTGCGCTTGTCCTATGGCGCCGTCCTTTGTGCCATCCTTGCTGCGGCGCCGGGCGCTGCACATGCGGCCGACTGGATCAATGGCCTTAAATTTTACGGACATGCTGAAGGCGGTATAGCTTTTAACACGGCCAACCCTGCCAATACCGAGAATTTTGGCGACTTGTTCACCGACAAAGCCAATGTTCCTCAACTCAATCAGCTTATGATGGCCGTCGAGAAACCTGTCGATACGTCTGCCGATCATTTCGATTGGGGCTTCAAGCTGGAAGGGATGTTCGGTACGGATGCGCGTTACACGCATGCGCTTGCTGAAACCGATCATTTAACGCACAGCCGCTATCAGTTCGATATTAACGAGGCATCGGTGACCCTTCACTTCGCTTCGCTGTTCAAGAATGGCATCGACTTCAGGATTGGCCAAATTCCTTCGCCGTTCAGCGCCGAGTCGATCGATGCCAGTGCAAACAGTCTTTATTCGCATTCCTATATCTTCAACTTCGGCGTGCCGATGAAGAGTACCGGCGTTCTGGCCATTGCGCATGCTTCGCCCATGCTGGATCTCTATGCCGGCCTCGATACTGGGGAAAATGGCGGCATTACGGCCGATGGCGACAATAATCGTAATATCAAGGGGCAGTTCGGTTTCGGCCTCAACGGGCTTGATGGCGGCAA
>JAGWKW010000178.1 GCA_028865155.1 Alphaproteobacteria bacterium | reverse complement strand
TGCGCATCGCAGGGCTTGCGCATCTTCTGTCCACGTCGGGCTTCCACGTCACGATCATGGGGCTTTTGATCTATTTCCCGTTGCGTGCGATTCTCGCGTTTTTTCCGTGGCTGGCGCTGCGTTACCCGATCAAGAAGTGGGCCGCAGGCGCAGCCATATTTTCCGCGCTCAGCTATACGCTTCTGGTCGGTTCCGGCGCGGCAACGTTGCGTTCGATGATCATGGTCGGCGTCGCGATGCTTGCGATCATGTTCGACCGCCGCGCCAACGCCTTGCGGCTTGTCATGCTGTCGGCAGGATTAGGTTTGCTGGTCGCGCCCGACGCCGCGATGGGGCCAAGTTTCCAGATGTCCTTCGCCGCCGTTTTGTGCCTGATCGCCTTCAACCAGAAATTATGGGAATGGGTAATTGGCGATTTTTCCGGCTTCGCGCCCGCATGGCTGCAAGGTTTTGTCTTGCACATGGCGGGCATCGCGCGCACTTCGATCATCGCCACGGCGGCGACAACGCCTTTTTCGATTTATCATTTCCAGACTTTCAGCCTTTACGGTTTCATCGCCAACATGCTGGCGATCCCCTTGACCAGCTTTTGCGTCATGCCCGCCATTTTACTGGCTTACATCACAGCACCTTTCCATCTTGACGGATGGTTCATCGACGCTGCCGGTTTCGGCGTCAAGCTTACGATCCGTATCGCGCAAACTGTCGCTTCATGGCCTTATTCGATTTTCTATTGGCCTGCGATGCCGGGTTTCATCCTCGCCTTGATCGTCGCGGGCGGGTTGTGGCTGTGTCTGTGGCGAAGAAAATGGCGTTACTGGGGATTGCTGCCTGTTTTCATCGGCATGACGTATCCGCTTTACACGCCGAAACCCGATATGTTCATTGCGCCCGACGGCACGGAATGGGCGGCGCGGCTCGACAACGGATGGCTTGCCCTTTCCAACGGACGCCACGAAAAATTCGCGACCAGGCAATGGCAGGAAAGGCTTGGCAACCCGCCTGTTATCGATGCCCGCAACCTGCCTGTAACCGACGCACAATTGCGCTGCGATGCCGTGGGCTGCGTTTACCGTAAAAATGGGCTGATTGCGGCAATGCCCAAAATCGCATCCGCCGCGCTTGAGGATTGCAAATATACCAACCTCGTCATCGCGCCCTTTCTTATCAAGGATTGCGCCGCACATTATGTAATCGACAGCGCAGCTTTGCGGCAACATGGCGCCTTTGCGGTTTATGCCAGTCCCGTTAAAGTCCGGGTTGTTTTCTCGCACCTATCCCGTGGTGAACGACCATGGAGCGCGGGATGGCGCCCGGGGCAATAAACGCTTATGCCGGAACATATTCAAGTGCGCACGGAGCGGCGAACGAGGGCGCCGTCAGCTTCATTGCGCCGTCGATCAACCCCGGATGCGCATTCTCGATTTCGGATATCGCCTGAACCAATGCCACCAATGTATATTTCGCGCCATCTGGCCTCCTGAGGGTTTCGTATATGTTGTGGCCCAGACGATCAAGGCAGCTATTGACGTCTGCAACATCCGCCTCGGAAAAACGCGGGGGCAGATGCCATGCCATGTCCCGCACTTCTTCGATCAAGCTTGGCACAATCTCTTCCCCCGGGCGATGTGGGGCCCTCATCCTTTCGACCGCTTCGATACTCAATGCGGCAAGGGCGGCGGCGGATGCCAAAGCCTGCATAAACGGTGCGTCCGGCTCGCGTCCGCACGAAAGATCGACGCAGTCCCCTGCAGCATTTTTGTGCATATACAAAGCTTGCACGATTTGAACGTGCCAGTCTTTTTTCGCTTTGTCCCTGCCTTCCGCAGGATTGGACGGCTGACGCCTGTTCCGATGTATAAGAAGAATAAGGCCTTCTATTTTATGATTGTCTTTATCCAACAACTCTTTCATTAAAAATACCTCGTATCATTTCCGTCATAATCGCGAAGCGTATCCCACATACGTTAACTGTCAATTATCATTCGCATTCTGCGCAACAAAAAAACCGGCTTTCTTGCGAAAGCCGGCTTTTTTTTGCAACGTAGCGTTTTATATGCGGTGCAGCATTACTCCGCTGACGCTTTTTTCGCGCGCGGTTTTTTCGCTTTCGGCGCTTCTTCTTCGCCTTCGGCCGCTTCGGCTTTCTTTGCCTTCTTTGCGGGCTTCTTGGCTTCGGCTTCGACGGCTTCGTCCATCACGGCTTCGGACTTTTTCGATGGCGCGTCGAACGCGGCTTCGACTTCCGCCTTTTCGGCTGCATATTTTGCCGCCGCCGCGCCTTTTTCCGCCTGCACGGCCGCTTCTTCAGGCGAACGCGCGACGTTGATCGTGATCTTGACTGTTACTTCCGGATGCAGCTTGACTTTGACCGGGAACAGGCCGAGCTCCTTGATCGGCGCATCGATTTGTACTTGCGAACGTGCGATCGTATGCCCTGCTTCCGCCGCCGCTTCGGCAACGTCGCGCGCGCTGACCGAACCGAACAGCTGGCCGGTGTCGCTGGCCTGGCGGATGACGGCGAACTTGAGCCCGTCCATCTTGCCGGCAAGCGTTTCGGCCTTGGCGCGTTCGGCAGCGTTGCGCGCTTCGAGTTCGGCGCGCTGCTTTTCGAACAGCTCCAGGTTGGCCTTGGTCGCGCGCAGCGCCTTTTTCTGCGGCAACAGGAAGTTGCGCGCATAGCCGGGGCGAACCTTGACCGTCTGGCCCATCGTGCCGAGACGTTCGATACGTTCTAAAAGAATGACTTCGATCATGTTTTCTCTCCTTGCCTGGTTACTTGTTTGAATCGTTACGTTCCGCAAACCGTTTGCGAAAATCGGCCCATTGATCGACTGCCCCCAGCAGCGCCACCAGAAGAACGAGGTGGATGACGAGGATCAGCGCGAGGTAAAAAACGGTCAGCGCGAGCGCAGACGCGCGCGTCTGCGCAGCGGCGGCATGCACGACGGCAAGGCCGACAAAAAAGAACGGCACGACCATAAGGATGGCTATGTTGAGCCCGATATAATCGTAAGGCGCGGGCGCGAAATTAGCCGTGAGGCCGGCGATGGCGGCGGCGAAGATGATCCAGCTCGGCAAATGCAGGCGCGCCAGTGAGAAAGACGGACGCATATTCCATCCGCGCCGCGCCAGAAATGCCTGCGCCACTGCCATGACGGCAACGGTCGTAAACAACCACATGCACATCGACATCGCTGGCATGACGCGCGCGACTTCCATGAAATAGTCATGCAGTTGCCGCGTCATGTCGGGCGTCATCTTCTCGCCGCTTTCAGTCAGCATATGAACGACCTGCCCGGTCATGCCGTCGAAAGCCTTTTGGGTGATCGCCAACAATCCGCCTTTATGATCCGCCGTCGCGGCATAGGCGCCGAGAAAAACCATGCATGGATAGGTCGCAAGCGCAGTCAACAGCCGCCCTTC
>JAGWKW010000177.1 GCA_028865155.1 Alphaproteobacteria bacterium | reverse complement strand
CCATCGAATCCGCCGTCGCGGCAGGCAAAGACCACGAAGCCGCCGATTGGCTTAATTATTTAACCGGCTCGCAGCATAGCCCGCGCATCGAACCCGCCATCGATTATCTGCAAGGCGCGATCGATGCCAGGGCGGGCCGCGCCGGCGCCGCCGAAACGGCATGGAAAGAAGTGGCGGCCTCGAACGACCAGCTCTACCGCGTCCGCGCCGAGCTCGCGCTCGTCGATCTCGGCGTCGCGACGGGCTCCCTGACCCCGGCGCAGGCTGCCGACCGGCTCGAAGCTTTGCGTTTCGCATGGCGCGGCGACGATCTCGAAGTCGATATCCTGCACCGTCTCGGCGCGTTTTATATCGAGGCCAAGAATGTCAAGGCCGGGCTCAACACTTTGGCGCGCGCGGTCGCGCTTTATCCCGACAGCCCGATGACGCCTTCCATCCGCATCGAGATGGAACATGTTCTGCACGATGTTTTCCTGGGCAATCTGGGCAAGAACCTGTCGCCGCTCGACGAACTTGCGCTCTATCAGCAATACGGGCCGCTGATGCCCAGGGGCAAAGACGGCATCACGATCATGCACGATCTGGCCGAACGGCTCGTAGCAGTCGATCTCCTCGACCCGGCCGTCGACATCCTCGACGATCTCGCCAAGAACCGGCTGCAGGGGATCGAAAGAGACAAGGTTGCGCTGCAGCTCGCGGGCATCCAGCTTCTCGACCACAAGCCCGGCGACGCGCTCGATGCGCTCGGCTATGTCGGCGGCAGCGACCCGCTGACGCCGAAGATGAAAAATGAAGAAATTTTGCTCCACGCCCGCGCCCTGTCCGGTCAGAAACACCCCACGAAAGCGCTGGCGCTTTTGCAAGGCAACACCAGCAAAGGCGCGCAGATGCTGCGCGCCGACATTGCGATGCATAACCAGGACTGGCCCGGCGCGGCGACGGCGTTGATGAGCCTGGTCGGGCCGCCGCCCACAAACGGCACGTCCCTGTCTTCCGATCAGGTCAACTGGCTGCTGCATGCCGCCATCGCCTATGCGCTCATCGACGACCAGCCCGACCTCGACAAGCTCGCGATCGATTACGGCAAGGCAATGTCCGTGACGCCGCAGAAAGACACGTTCATGATGCTGACACAGCCGCAAAAAACCGGGCAGTTGCGCGACCTGGCGGCGGCGGAAGCGCAAATCTCGCAAGTCGATATGTTCCAGAGCTTTTTGAACGCTTACCGCACCATACCCGACGCGCAAACCAAAAAACCGTAAGCCGCGCCGCGCGGACGAAAAAAAACCCGATGAAAAAGCCAAGCCTTTTTTCCTGCCTGTCCCTTGCCGCCGCGCTGGCCATGCCTGCGCATGGACTGGCGCAGGCTTCGGCGCATCCGGCGGCACTGCATGTCGTCAAGCCCACCATTAACGCCGATTCCGCCAATGCCGAACTGTGCCTCGAATTCGACAAGGCGTTGGCCCCCATGCCCAGAGCGCGGCTCGTTTCCCTCCTGCATCTGGGGGAAAACGGCCATGCCGTCGCGCCACAGAACATAGCCGTCTCGACTTCGGCCTTGTGCCTGTTTCCGCTCGACCGGGAACGGCCTTACCGCCTGAGCCTTTACGGCCTGCGCGGCGCGCAGGGCGAAAGGATGGCCGCACCTTATAAATTATCCTTCGTCATTCCCGACCGATCGCCGCTTCTGTCTTTCAACGGCGCGCGCGGATTCGATACCTATAGTGAACCGATGACGCTGCGCGCCGTCAATGTCGCGCGCGCGACGCTTGAGGTTTATCGCATCACGGATCCGTCCACGATGGCGCATATCTGGCAAACGCGCGCCGAAACCGCAATCGCCCCGTCGGAAAGCGCCCACCTCGCCCGCACCAAAGGCGCGCTGGCATGGAAAGGGCATGTCGTCTTCGCGAGCGCGCGCAATGAAGCCGCCGAACGAATGATTTCGCTGCGCGAAGAAATACCGAAACTCGCGCCCGGACTTTATTTGATTCTCGCCGAAGCGAGCGGCGGCGCCGGAAACAAAGGCCTGGCGCCGATGGCCGCCGCCTGGTTCACTAAATCCAACTTTTCGCTGCGCGCGTGGCGCGACGACCAGGGCGTTCACGTCGTGGCCACGGCCGCGGCGACTTCCGATTCCGGCGTGCGGCTAACCGCTTTCGACCGCAAGCCTGAATCCGTCGCGCACGCACGCGGCGGCGGCGACGGCATCGGCCTTCTGCCCCTTCCTGACGCGAGCAAAGCCGCCACCGTTGTCGGCCTCGATGAAGCCGGAAACGTCGCCTTCGCCGATATCGAAACTTTGCCTGCGCTGACCGCACAGCCTGCTTTGGGAAAAATCGAAATGCGCGCGCCTTTCGCTGCGCCCGGCATGCCCGTCGATGCGGTTTTGAGCCTGGCCGGCGGCGCATCCGCCACGATCCAAGGCGCCTTGCGCCTGACACGCGATACGGAAAAACCCTATGCCGTTTATCCGGTTTCGGTCTCCGGCAAAAGCGCCGCCGACATATCCTTTCCCGCCCCCGTCATACAAGGCTTGTGGACCATGCGGTGGCAGAGCAAGGACGGCGCGACCATGGCCGCCGCTCGCTTCCGCGTTACCGCCAATCCGGACGCGCCGCATTTGAGTCTGGCCGTGTCCGCCGGCACACTGGGCAAACCGGGAACCGCGCAGGCAATAGTCACGGCGGTAACCGTTTCGGATGCGCCCGCGCCTTTAATCCAGGGGCAAGTCATGGCCGTATGGCAAAGGCGCGATCCGGTTTCCCCTGCGTGGAAAGGGTATAGCTTCGGCACACAGACGGCGGTGATGGACGTTCCTGTACGCGTCGCGGCTTTCCTGACCGACCTGCATGGCCAGGCCCAGATGCGGCTGGCCTTGCCGAAACCACCCACAGCGCCAGGTTTTTACCGGGCCGAGCTGACGGCAGCAGCCGATCCCGGCCAAGGCGTTGCCGACGCTCCGGCCGTAACCTTCCCGTTGCGTTCCGACGCCACTGTTATCGGCATCAAGCCGCTCGCGGCGCACGCGCGCTTTGCCCAGAACGGTCTGGCGCGGCTCGCGCTGGTCGCGCTGTCGCCAAACGAAAAGCCACGCGATATATCCGGCCTGTCCTATCAAATTTACGAAGAAGGGCGTAATTTTGACTGGTACCAGGCCGACGGGAGATGGAGCTACAAGCCGCTGCCGCTGCTTCGCCCCATCGGCGGCGGCGCGCTGACCATCAGGGAAGACGGAAGCAGTGTTCTCGAATGGCCCGTAACGTCGGGCAATTACCGGCTCGAAATCCGCGACGGCAACGGAAAAATTCTCGCTCAGACCGAATTCAGCGCGGGGTGGGATTCCGTCATCGCTCCGCCGCCCGCAACGCCCCTGCCCGTTTCCATACCCGCGATCCTGACGCGCGGCCACAAAACCGCCGCGCATT
>JAGWKW010000176.1 GCA_028865155.1 Alphaproteobacteria bacterium | reverse complement strand
TAGACAGGAAAACATCAATGAACACCATCTCCTACGACCAATTCGACTCCGTGGACCTGCGCGTCGGCACCATCACCCGTGCCGAGGTGTTCCCGAAAGCGCGCAAACCCGCCTATAAATTATGGGTCGATTTCGGCCTCGACATCGGCGAACGGCAAACCTCGGCGCAAATCACCGTGCATTACACGCCGGAAACGCTGATCGGCAGGCAGGTGGTCGGCTGCCTCAATCTCGGCGAAAAGAATATCGCGGGCTTCATCTCGAACTTCCTTTGCACCGGATTCCCCGACGCCAACGGCGACATCGTCCTGATCGGCCCGGACAAGCCGGTACCGAACGGCGGCAAGCTGTTTTAGCGGGGAGTTTCTATGAAAAACCTCTCCGCCCGGACGCAAGGGCTCATCGCCATCAACTTCGCCGCCGTCATTTTCGGCAGCGCGGCCTTGTACGGCAAGCTCGACCTCTCGCCGTTCTGGATCGTCGCGATGCGCGGCGCGTTTGCGGCCGTCGCCGTTGCCATGCTTCGTTTCTACAAAAAAGACGCGACGCCCTCCGCGCCGCGCCAATGGCGCATCGCCGTCGGAAGCGGGCTGATCCTCGCCATTCACTGGCTTTTGTTCTTCGCCTCGGTTCAGATGGCGGGCGTGGCCGTCGCGACGCTAAGCTTCGCGGCCTTTCCATTCTTCACTGTTCTGATCGAGGCATTCCATCAAAAACGCGCGCCGCATCTTGCCGCCATCGCTGCCGCGCTTGCCATCGTCGTCGCGGTCGGTCTCCTCGTCCATCCGGAGGGCGGTCAGGGTAATATCGTGGGTATTGCGGCGGGGCTTGGCGCGGCGCTGACCTTTGCCTGTTTCGGCTATGCCAGCAAACTGCTCGGCAAAAACCTGTCGCCGCTCGGCATCTCGTTTGCACAAAATGCAACGGTCGCGCTGTCGCTTGCGCCGTTCCTGTTTTTCGTCGGGCATGTGCCGTCCGGCATGGACTGGTTCTGGCTTGCGATGCTGGGCCTTTTTACGACCGCCTTCATGCATCAGGTCTATTTTTACGCGCTGCGGCGGCTGTCGGCCTCGGTTTGCAGCGGTTTCGTCGCGCTGGAGCCTGTTTACGCAATCCTGTTCGCGGCGGCATTGTTCCACGCCCCGATTACGCCACAAATTGTGTTGAGTGTCGTGCTGATCGTCGGCGCGTCGCTCGCGCTCCTCCGGCTGGAGCCGCCTTCATAACGCTTTGCTTTGCAAGGCGAGATTGCTATTGTGCCCATCTTATTGAATGAGGATTTTATGACCGGTAACGCGCAAACAAAACCCGCCGCCAAGCAGGCCAAGACCGCGATCACCCCGACGCGCGCGGAAAATTACGCCGAATGGTACCTGCAGATCGTCCGGGCCGCCGACATGGCCGAACTGTCGGGCGTGCGCGGCTGCATGATCATCAAGCCGTGGGGTTACGGCGTGTGGGAGCTGATGCAGCGCGACCTCGACCGCCGTTTCAAGGAAACGGGGCACGACAACTGCTATTTCCCGCTTTTCATCCCGCTCAGCTATTTCCAGAAGGAGGCCGAGCATGTCGAAGGCTTTGCCAAGGAAATGGCTATCGTCACCCATCACCGCCTCAAAATCGAAAATGGCGTGCTGACGCCCGACGGCGAACTTGAAGAACCGTTGATCGTTCGCCCGACCTCGGAAACCGTGATCGGCACGGCGATGGCGAAATGGATCAAATCCTACCGCGACCTGCCGATGCTGCTGAACCAGTGGGCGAACGTCGTGCGCTGGGAAATGCGTCCGCGCCTGCTTCTGCGCACGGCGGAATTTTTGTGGCAGGAAGGCCATACCGCGCACGAAAGCAAAGAAGACGCGATGGCCGAAACGCGCCGCATGCACGAAGTCTACCGCCAGTTTGCCGAAGAAGTCATGGCGCTTCCCGTCATCGCAGGCGAAAAACCGTCCTACGAACGTTTCCCCGGCGCGGACAACTCCTTCACCATCGAAGCAATGATGCAGGATGGCCGGGCCTTGCAAGCGGGCACGTCGCATTATCTGGGCCAGAATTTCGCCAAATCGCTGAACATCCAGTTCCAGAACCGCGAAGGCGCGCTCGAATATGTCCACACCACCTCGTGGGGGCTTTCGACGCGCATGCTCGGCGCGCTGGTCATGACGCATGGCGACGATAACGGCTTGCGCACGCCGCCGCGCCTCGCGCCATGGCAGGTCGTGATCGTTCCCATCCTGCGCAATGACGGCGACAAGGGCACGGTCATGGCCTATTGCGAAAGCCTGAAGGCCGAATTGCAGGCGCAGACCTATGCCGGCGAACGCATCCGGGTCAAACTCGACGCGCGCGATATTTCCGGCGCGGACAAACGTTGGGAATGGATCAAGAAAGGCGCGCCGCTTCTGCTCGAAGTCGGGCCGCGCGACGTCGAGGGCGGCAAGGTTTGCGTCACGCGCCGCGACAAGCTGGACGAAGGAAAGTCGTTCGTGCCGCAGGGCGAGTTTGTGCTGCGTATCGCGTCCGAACTCGGCGCGATCCAGCAATCGCTGTTCGATCAGGCTCTGGCGCTGCAAAAAGCCCGCACGGTCACGGACATCAAGACCCGTGCCGAATTCGACGCTTATTTCGGCAAGGAAGCCGACAATATGTATAACGGCGGGCAGGGCTTCGTGCGCGGCAAATGGTCGGGCGACCCGGCATCCATTGCGATGATGGAGACACACGGCGTTTCGGTGCGCTGCATCCCGCTCGACCAAAGCGGCGAGGAAGGCACCTGCATCCTGACCGGCGCACCCGCGACGCAGGACGTCATCTTCGCAAGGGCGTATTGATGATCTTCTCCGCCTTCGAACGCCTCGTCGCTTTCCGGTACCTGCGCGCGCGCAGGCGCGAAGGGTTCATTTCGGTTATCACCTGGTTTTCGCTGATCGGCATCGCGCTCGGCGTCGCGACGCTCATCGTCGTCATGTCGGTCATGAACGGCTTCCGGCAGGAGCTGTTCACCCGCGTCATCGGCCTGAACGGCCACATGAACCTGTATGCGATGCAGGGGCCGCTCGATAATTACCAGCCATTGCTCGACCGCATCCTGAAAGTCCCCGATGTCGTCGAAGCCTCACCCGTGGTCGAGGCGCAGGCGCTCATCACCCATGACGGGCAGGCGTCGGGCGCGTTCGTGCGCGGCGTGCCGCCGGACGCCTTGCGCGGCTGGAAGGAAGTTTCCTCGCACATCTCCTCCGGCTCGCTGAAAAATTTCGATGGCACCAGCATTGCCATCGGCATCCGCATGGCGCAGAGGCTCGGCCTTCATGTCGGCGATACGCTGACGCTGATCTCGCCGGTCAGCAAAAGCACGGTGTTCGGCGCCGCGCCGCGCCTGCGCGGCTATAAAATCGCGGCGATTTTCGATGTCGGCATGTACGAATACGAC
>JAGWKW010000175.1 GCA_028865155.1 Alphaproteobacteria bacterium | reverse complement strand
GCATCGTCGAGGTCGAGCTTGACGACAATTACCAGTCCGGCATCGACTGGACGGGTGTGTTCGGCCATGCTTTCGGCGCGGCGGCCAATTTCGGGGCGCAGGTCGCCTCCAATGCAAGCGGCTATTTCACCGCCAGCGTGACCGGCACCAATTTTTCGTCCCTGCTCAACCTTGTGCAGACTTTCGGCACCACGCGGGTTCTGTCTGCGCCGCGCATCACGGTTTTGAACAACCAGACTGCCGTGATGAAGGTCGCGACCAATCAGGTTTATTTCGTCACGCAGGCGCAGTTCACCACTGTGACGAATGCAAACGGGTCGTCGGTCACGACCCACCCGATGTATACCAGCACGCCGCGCACGGTTCCGGTCGGGCTGGTCATGACCGTGCAGCCTTCAATCGATACGCGAGACGACCGCGTCACGATGACGCTGCGTCCGACCATTTCGCGGGTCGTCGGCGAAGTCGACGACCCGTCGATCAACCTGAATGCCGCCGTGGCGGGCACGACCGCGTCGGTGCAGTCGCAAATTCCGGTTCTGGCGGTGCGCGAGATGGATTCCGTCATACGCCTGCGTTCGGGCGAGATCGCGGTGCTGGGCGGGTTGATGCAAAACAGCTCGATCAATACCGATAGCGGCACGCCGGTGCTGGACGAGTTGCCCTATGTCAGCGGATTGTTCAAATCGCGCAACAACGACGGCAAGACCAGCGAGCTTATCATTCTTCTGCGCGCCACCATCGCGCCGCAGCCGAAGCCCGACGCGACCGACGACGCCATCTATCGCCGTTTCGGCGACGATCCCCGGCCTTTGCCTTTGCCGCCCCTGCCGCCGCCTTCCCATGCGGCGGTCAAGACCAACCTGAAATCCTGAATGGAGAATGAACAATGACAAGAAACAAACGAAACCGATCCGGCTTCACCCTCGTCGAACTTTCCATCGTCCTTGTCATTATCGGCCTCATCATCGGCGGCGTGCTGACCGGGCGGCAAATCATGGAAAATGCGCAAATCACCAACACCGTCAATGCCATTCAAGCCTATCAGGCGCAATTCCAGACCTATAACGAAAATTACGGCGCGATGCCCGGCGACGATAGCGGCGCGGCGGCTCGCTTTCCCAACGCCAATCTGACCAACGGCAATGGCGACGGTACGCTGAAAGGCGCGTTCGACAGCGCGACAGCGACCGACGAAACGCGCTTGCTGTGGGCGGATATGCGCGCCGCCGGTCTGGTCAAGGGGCAGATCGCCGGAACCGATGCGACTTTACAGCCTTCCAACACTTTCGGCGGCATTTTCGGTTTCCAGCATGGCGCGTTCAGCGGTGCGTTCACTTCGAATGTTTTATGCTTCAACGACATTCCCGAAGATGCGGCCCAAGCCATCGACAGCAGGCTTGACGACGGCGGCAGCAATTCGGGCGCGATCCAGGCGATGGTATCGACCGGCACGGCGGGCGAGGCCGTCGGCGGCACGGTTGCGACAAGTTACGGCGCGGGCCAGACGTTCACACTGTGCATGAGGATGTAGGCGCATGGGGCGGGTTTCGGCGGCTGGCGGCTTTACGCTTGTCGAAATGGCGGTCGTCATGGTCGTCATGGGGCTTATCATGCTGACCGTCCTGCCTGCCCTTTCCATCATGCGCGGCGCGAACGAAAGAGAGTTGACGCAAAGCAATTTGCATTCACTGATAATTGCCACCGCCGCCTATGTCCAAGCCAATGGCTGCCTGCCCTGCCCGGCCAATCCTGCAAGCGGAGGCACGAATTTTGGCGTGGTCGGCACGGGAAGCGCCTGCGGAACCTGCATGGCGCCGGAAGGCATTCCGCCTTTCGTTTCGCTCGGTGTTCCGGCGTCGGTCGCGCATGACGGCTGGCATCACTGGATCACGATGCGCGTCGACCCTGCGCTGACGGCCAATTTCGGCATCAAGCCGCCGACGGGAAGCGCGGGGCTTTGCGCATCCGGTCTTTCCACAACCAACCGCATAGCGGTCACCACGCCCGGCGGCGCGACGCAACAGGCCGCCGTCATATTCATCAGCCACGGCAAAGACGGTTACGGCTCCTTCTTCGCGCAAGCGTCGCCAAGCATGAATAACGGCGCACGATTGCCTTTTTACGGCAGCTATGCGGCCTGCAGCGTGTCGAGTGGTTACGCCCGGTGCAATGCCGACGGCAACACGCAATTTTACGACGCGACCGACACGGAAGGCAGTGATACCTATGACGACATGCTGGCCTACGCGAGCCGCAACGCGCTGGTCGCGACTTTCGGCAATGCCAGTTGCCAGACGACATGGTGACGCATGAACAAACCGCTCGCCATACGCGCCGCACCCGATAATCTCCGCCTCGGCGAACGGCTGCTGCTTGACGGCATCGTGTCCGAAGACCAGTTGAAGATCGCGCTGCACGAACAACGCCGTAGCGGTGAGCATCTTGGCGCCGCATTGGTCAAGCTCGGTTTTTTAAGCGGCGAGATGCTTGCCGAAACGCTGGCAGCCCATACCGGGTGCGATTCCATCGACTTGAAAAAGACGGGCATAGATCTCGAAGCTGCACAATCTTTGCCGCGCGCGGTCGCGGCGCGGTGCCGCACCATCCCAGTTTCCTTCGACGGCGAAACGCTGTATCTGGCGATGGCCGATCCGCACGACATCGCAGCGATGGACGAGGTGCGGCGTTATTTTCCGCGCCCGATCGACATCGTTCCCCTTGTCGCCTCGGCCACCGACATTGCGGATGCCATCGACGATTATGCGCCCAGCGACGCCGCCTTCGACGATATTCTGCAGGAACTCGAAGGCCTGGCGGCCACAGTGTCGGAAAATAACGAGGCGTGGCAACATCCCGTCATTCGCCTTGTTAATTCGATCATCAGCGATGCCGTCAAGGCGGGCGCGTCGGACATTCATCTGGAGCCTGAAGAAAGTTTCGTTCGGCTGCGTATAAGGGTAGACGGCTTGCTACGGCAGGTGCGCGCGCTGCACCGCGACCATTGGCCGGAATTGTCGCATCGCCTGAAAATCATGGCCGGCATGAATATCGCCGACCAGCGCAGCATGCAGGACGGACGTTTTCACATGCAGGCCGGCGGCGCGGAGATCGATTTCCGCATGGCCGTGATGCCGACCGTGCGCGGCGAAAACATCGTTATCCGTATTCTCGATCACCGCCGCGCCTTGCTGCCTTTGGAAAAACTCGGTTACGACAGGGCCGCGCTCGCGCAGCTAGGCCGCGTCCTCGAACGGCCCGAAGGCGTCGTGCTTGTCACGGGGCCGACCGGAAGCGGCAAGACGACGACGCTTTATGCGATTTTGAAACGGCTCAGCAATGTCGAGCTGAACATCATGACGCTGGAAGAACCGGTCGAATACCAGTTCGAGATGATCCGCCAGACCGCCATTCAGGAACAGCAAGGGATGGGTTTTGC
>JAGWKW010000006.1 GCA_028865155.1 Alphaproteobacteria bacterium | reverse complement strand
GAACGCTCGCCGTCATGGAAGTGGTCGTGGTCTTGCCGTGCGCGCCGGCGATGGCGATGCCGTATTTCAGGCGCATCAATTCCGCGAGCATTTCGGCTCGGGGAATGACGGGAATCTTCCGAAGGTGCGCTTCGGCGACTTCGGGATTCTCGGCCCGCACAGCGGACGAAACCACAACTACGTGCGCTCCGTGCACCTGCTCGGCCTTGTGCCCCTCGAAAATCTCGGCGCCCATGTTCTGCAGCCGCTCGGTGATCGCGGACGCTTTCGTGTCCGACCCCGAGACGGAATAGCCGAGCGTCAGCAGGACTTCGGCGATGCCGCTCATCCCGATGCCGCCGATGCCGACGAAATGGATGATGCCGACCGACTGCGGCGAGAAATGCGTGCGGGTTTTGGCCTGATCCCAATTCATGCGGCCTGCTCCTGACTGAGCGAATAATCGAATTTGGTTTTGACGACGTCCGCCACGCAATCGGCAAGATTGTCGACGGCTGCAACTTTGCCCCATGCGCGCGCGGCTTCCGCCGTTTTGGTCAGCGTCGCGGGCAGGGCCATGACGGATTCAAGCCGTACCGCCAGCGATTCCGGGGTGAAGGCGCGTTCGGGAATGATCCACGCACCACCCGCCTCGGCCACGGCTTCGGCATTGGCGGTCTGCTCGTTCGCATGGCCGTGCGGAAAGGGAATCAGGATCGACGGCCGCCCGATCACGGTCAATTCGGCGACGGTCGAACCGCCAGCCCGACAGATAACGAGGTGCGATTCCGCCATGCGCTCCGGCACGTCGCGGAAGAAAGGCGAAAGCTCGGCGTCAATGCCCGCGCCCGCGAAAGCGGCACGCGCGGCTTCCATATCCTCCTTGCGGCATTGCTGGGCGATAACGATGCGACGGCGCAGATGTTCGGGCATCAATGCCAAAGCCTGCGGCACGACATGGCTGAATACGCGCGCACCGAGGCTGCCGCCAAGCACGAGGATCTTCATCGGCCCGTCGTCGGTGATGGTCGCGTAAGGCCTGCCGCGCAATGCCATGAAAGCCGGACGCACCGGGTTTCCGGTATGGATAAGCCGCGCATTGGTCGAAAGTTTCAATCCAGCCACCTGCGGGAACGAGGTCGCGACGGTGCGCGCCCTGTCCATCAGGGCGCGATTGGCGCGGCCCATAACGGCGTTCTGTTCGTGCAGGATGATGGGAATACCCATGCGCGCCGCGGCGTACAAAGTCGGCACGGACGGATAGCCGCCGAACCCGACGACCGCATCGGGGCGCAACTGTTTCAGGCGGCGCCGCGCCTGCAGGACGCCGACACCCATTTCAAGGATGCTGCGAATTTTGCCGAACGCCCCCTGCCCCAGCGCGCTGGCGCGGATACGATAGACGGGAACGGGAAGATCGTCGCCGAACTTGCTGCCGCGTCTGTCGGTTATCAGCGCAATGCGGTAACCGCGGCCCAATAGTTCACGCGCCAAGGCTTCGGCCGGGAAGATATGGCCGCCGGTACCGCCGGAAGCCAGAACGACGAAAGGATTTTTTTCACTCATGAATGCGCTCCATCGGCATGCGCGCCGCCACCGGCTGGCCAATCTCGGCAGCAAGGCCGAGCAACGGTTGCAACACGTTTTGCACCCGCGCCAGAACCGACAGCGACGACGATACTTCTGCGCTTTCCGCGCCAAAACGCCGCATCAGTCTCAAGAATCTTTCGGCCGCGCTTGGCGGCGGCGGAAAGTTTTGCAGTGAAATTGTCGCCTTGTCGCCGAGCTTAAGCGCATGGCGCACGGCAGCCAGCGCGACGTCGTAACCGCCCAGCTCGTCGACTAACCCGTTCTTCACCGCCTGATCGCCGGTATAGACGCGGCCGCCCGCGATGCCGGGCATTTTCGCCAACGGTATTTGGCGCGCGGCGGAAACGTCGCCGACAAAGGTACGATAGGTATCATCGAGCAGCGCATTGACGCGCGCGCGCTGGAAATCGTTGAAAGGCGCGGCAATGCTCCACATCGCGGCGTTGCTCGCCGTATAGACTCCGTCCGCCGTCACGCCGATTTTCTTGAGCAGCCCGTTTATGGCCGGCTTGCCTGCCAGCACGCCGATCGAACCGGTCAGCGTGCCGGGATCGGCGACGATACGGCTGCCGTTCATTGCCACCCAGTACCCGCCCGACGCGGCCACGCCGCCCATCGACACGATGACGGGTTTGCCTTTGCTTTCCGCATAGATCATCGCGCGGCGGATCGTCTCGGATGCCGATGGGCTTCCGCCGGGGCTATCGACGCGGAATAAAACCGCCTTCACGTTTTTGTCGTCAGCAGCCTCGGTAAAGGCCTTGGCGACGCTGGCCGCGCTCATAACGTCTCCGCCCGTAATACTGCCGCCCCCGGGCGCGCTGTCCATGATCAGCCCGTCGCCATAGATCAGCGCGACTTTGTTTTGCGGCCTGGAATCCGCCGCGCCGATGTCACCGTAATTAAGATAGGTTTCGGCATCGACGCGCTTGGCAGACTCACCCGCCTTCTTGTCGATTTCGGCCTTAAGCTCGTCGGCATAGGCAAGGCGCGTGACAAGCCCGGCCTGTTGCGCTTCTTCCGCCGTATAGGGGCCTTGGGCGATCAACGCCTTGACCCGCGCGATATCCCAGTTGCGGCTCGTCGCGATGCCTTGCGCGATCTGGTTCGCGAGATCATCGGCCAGCCCCTGCATTTCAATCTTGACCTGCGGCGCGAAGGCGTTGAGCTGCGCGCGATCCATGAAATCTTTATATTGCTTGCGCTTCATGAAATCGGCGGTGACGCCGATCTTGTCCAGCATCGCCTTCCCGAACAGTTCCTGAACTGCGACCCCCGTCAGGCTGATGGAGCCGACCGGCTGCAGCCAGATATTGTCGAACGCGCTGGCCAGATAATAGGCGCAGTTGCCGGAACCGAATTCGCCGAAATCGGTTCCGTAAGCATAAGTGAATTTACCGCTTTTGCGGAAACGCGCCAATGCGGCGCGAAGTTCCTGCGCCTGGGTCAGGCTCGGCTGCGACGCCCCGAAATGGGCGACGATGCCTACAACATGCGGATCGTCCTTGGCGCGGTCGATGGCGCGGACGAGGTCGAGTAACGGCACGGGCGCGCTTTTGGCCATAAAATCCAGCGGCGAAGGCTGGTACTGCTCGATGATCGGCACGTCAAAATTGAGGTTCAGCACGACTTTGGCCGGTTCGGGCGTCATTGCCGGCTCGAAACGGTGAAAAGCCGTAACGGCAACAACGACCAGCACGACGACGACAAAACCGATCACAGCGAACAAACGGGCGATGAATTTCAGCACGTCCTTAACCTTTATGAGAAGCGGAAGAAAAGAGTTAACCCAAACCCATTCAAAAGTCACCCGCGAAGCGGGGTTTCAGGCATAAAAATGCTTCATTTCCCGATTAATCTTGACAAAAGGCGGCGATTTCCCGACATTGCGCGCCTTGCCGACCCCATGGAAGGCGCGGCCCGGAATTTAGGACAAAAATCATGGCGAAAACAAAAAACGACATCAAGCTGGTCAGCTCGGCCAACACGGGCTTCTTCTATGTCACGAAGAAGAACCCCAAGAATAACACGAACAAGCTGGAACTCAAGAAGTACGACCCGGTCGCGCGCAAGCACGTCGTCTTCAAGGAAGGCAAGATCAAGGAAAGCAAGAAGTCGTAAGACCGCTTTCCCGGACGAGATTCAAACCCCTGCCGCCATCACGCGGCGGGGGTTTTGTTTTGGGAAGCCCTCGGCGGTCGCTGCGCTGGATCGGCTGGGCGATCAGGGCTTTTGTCATCAGGCGGCAGCATGAAAGAAATGGCGTTGCCTGCAATCCATAACAACCCGGCGGCAAAAATCGTGTTACCGTCCGGACCGCCGTGAAACCACCCTGAAGCCGCCAGCGGCACCGAAGCGCAAGCGAGAAAGGCACCGGCCAATGCCTTTGGCCTGCCTGCCGTATTCCTGACAAGCCAGTTCTTGGCACGTCCGAAATCGCGTTCAAGATATTTATAGGATGCCCCGACGATGCCGCCGACAACGCTTGGCATAGTGGCAAAGGCTGCGCTGCCAAATCCATGCGTTGCCAAATCGACCACCAACACCGCCGCCCCCGCCGCAATCAGGCCGTGGCCCACATCAAATTTCGTTCCCGCTGCTCTGTCTCCGGCCATCATCAGAAGGCTGGATGCAACCGGCCCCGGGCGGACAACATAGGCTTCAAGAATAGCGTGTGCGCCGTCGTGGTAATGAAGCGCGAAAGGAAGCGCTGCCACGGCAGCATCGGCGACAAGATAACACCAGCTCATGGTTTTTTGCGCCGTCTTCGGATGGCGTTCGACAAGACCGGACGTGTAATGGCGAATGGCTGAAAAAGCGGACATGGCTGAAACGCGTTTCTTTAATATGCTTTATGAAAAAAGGCTCTTAACCTTGTATCACAAAACAATAGTTTCAGCCATTTTTCGGGCGGAATCTTACCTTTAAACGCGCCTCAAACGGCTTCGACATCCGCCGTGCAATGGGGGCATTTGGTTGCCGCCGCCGGAATGCTGGTCATGCAGCGCGGGCAGTCGCGCATCGGCACGGAAGGCGCCGGTTTCGGCAGGATTTTGTTGACCTGCCGCACGACAAGAAAAACGACGAAGGCGACGATCAGGAAGTCGATCACATTGTTGACGAAGATGCCGTAATTGATCGTCGGCGCGCCCGCCGCTTTCGCCGCCGCCAGCGTCGCATAATGGTCGCCATCCAGCGTGACGAATAGCCCGGAAAAATCCACCTTGCCAAGCAGCAGCCCGATGGGCGGCATCATCACATCCTTGACCAGCGAGCTGACGATTTTGCCGAAGGCCGCGCCGATGATGACGCCGACCGCGAGATCGACCACATTGCCGCGCGCGATGAAGGTGCGAAAATCCTTGAGAACAGACATGCGATGCCTCTTGTTTCTGCCGTTTAAGAGGCTGAAAACATAGCAGGAATTCGCCATTTCGGCAATGACGGGTAACAATGCGTCGCGAAAGTTGAGTTTTCAACGGCGACGGTTATCTTATGCTGCTTTTGCTTTTTCAACATCGAGCGAGTTCAAACTATGTGCGGCATTGTCGGCATGATCGGTTCGCGGCCCGTTTCCCCGTTGCTGCTCGACGGGTTGCGGCGGCTGGAATATCGCGGCTATGACAGCGCGGGCATTGCTACGCTGGTGGGCGGCAAGATCGACATGCGCCGCGCGACCGGCAAGCTGGATCAACTTGCGGCACGGCTCGACGAACAGCCTTTGCCCGGCATTGTCGGCATCGGCCATACGCGCTGGGCCACGCACGGCAAGCCGACGGAAGCCAATGCGCATCCGCACGCGACGGGCAAAGTCGCCATCGTCCATAACGGCATCATCGAGAATTACCGCGCGCTGCGCGACGATCTGGGCAAGAAGGGTCACAAATTCGCGTCCGAAACCGACAGCGAGACCATCGCGCATCTGATCACTGATTATCTCGATCAGGGCATGACGCCGCAGGCGGCGGTATCCGCCGCACTGAAACGGCTTGAAGGCGCGTTCGCGCTCGGCATTATTTTCGCGGGGCATGAAGAAATGGTCATCGGCGCACGGCGCGGCAGCCCGCTGGCCGTCGGGTTTGGCGATGATGAAATGTATCTAGGCTCCGACGCGCTGGCGCTGGCGCCATTGACGAACAAGATTTGTTATCTGGAAGAAGGCGACTGGGTCGAGCTGTACGCCGACAAAGCGGTCATTCACGACGCCGAAGATAAAATCGTGGAACGCAAAATCCACATCACGGCCTTGTCGGGCGCGATGATCGGCAAGGGGCAATATCGCCATTTCATGCTGAAGGAAATTTTCGAGCAGCCCGCCGTGATCGGCGACACGCTGGGCGCGCTGACGACGCCCGAAGATGCGCTGGCGATGCCGCGAATGCCGTTCGACTGGAAGAACGTGCCGCGCGTCACGATTATCGGCTGCGGCACGGCGTCCTATGCCGGTCTGGTCGCCAAATACTGGTTCGAGCAATTGGCGCGATTGCCCGCCGAGATGGATATCGCGTCGGAATTCCGTTACCGCGAAGCGCCGATGGCGGCAGGCGGCGTCACCATCGCGGTGTCGCAGTCGGGCGAGACGGCGGATACGCTGGCCGCGCTGCATTACGCGAAGTCGCAGGGGCAGAAAATCCTGTCGGTCGTCAATGTGCCGCAAAGTTCGATTGCGCGCGCGTCGGATGTCGTCGTGCCGACGCTGGCGGGGCCGGAGATCGGCGTTGCATCGACCAAAGCTTACACAACGCAGCTGGCGGTGCTGCTGTGCCTCGCGGTCGATGCGGCGCTGGCGCGCGGCGCGCTGACGCCAGCGCGCGCCGGGGAAATTTTACATGCCTTGCGCGAGATTCCGGCGCAGATCAACCAAGTGTTGCGCGACGAGCATCATATTCAGGAACTCGCGCATCATCTGAGCGAAGCGCATGACGTTTTATATCTAGGGCGCGGGTTGCTGTACCCGATTGCGATGGAGGGCGCGTTGAAGCTCAAGGAAATTTCATACATTCATGCCGAAGGCTATCCGGCGGGCGAGATGAAGCACGGGCCTATCGCGCTGATCGACGAGACGATGCCGGTCGTGTTCCTCGCGCCGCATGACGGGTTGTACGAAAAAACCGCGTCGAACATTCAGGAAACCGTCGCGCGCGGCGGCAAGGTCATTATGATTTCCGACAGGCCGGGCATCGCCCATGTCGGGGTCAAGACTTTCTGGAATATCGCGGTGCCCGAGGCCGACCCGATCGTGCTGCCCCTGCTCTATGCCATTCCGGTGCAGTTGCTGGCCTATTACACGGCGGTCGCCAAAGGAACGGATGTCGACCAGCCGCGGAATCTGGCGAAGAGCGTGACGGTGGAGTAGTTAGCGGCGGATTGACAGGCGGCCTCAAGCCTTCGATAATTTGCGTATGCCACTTATACGCATAGAATTCGACGATGAAGTCGTCAGCGACGGCGACGCCCGTTCGCTGTCGGAGGTCGTGCGTATCATCGTTTCCGAAGAAACCGGCATCGAAGACGTTTTCGTTTATGCCAATGCGGCGCGCATCAAGGTGCAGATCGCGCCGATAGAAATTTTCATCGAAATGTCTGCGCCGAAAATTGCCGACGCCGACGATCTGTTTGCCCGCATCAAAAAGCGTTTGAGCGAATGGAAGGGCCGGCGCGCATTTTCCCATCCGATCAATCTCACGCTTATCCCGATGAATTGGAAATTCGAGACCGGAATTTGAATGAGAAAATCCGGAGAATAAAAAAGGACTGTCATTCCGGAAAAATCGCTTTTTGGTGCGCTTCGGCGCAGCAAAATGCGATTTTATCCGGAATCCCATTTGGTTTTCTTTTCGCAAGAGCTGCAATGTCGAAAAGCTATTGGGTTTATATCGTCACCGACAAACCGTTCGGCACGCTTTATACCGGCGTCACGTCCGACATCGTGCGTCGCGCATACGAACACAGGAATGGCGCAGTCGACGGATTCAGTAAACGTTATGGGCTTAAAATCATCGTCTGGTGCGAAGAATTTTCGACAGCTATCGAAGCCATCGAAGCCGAGAAAAGAATCAAGAAGTGGCGGCGCGATTGGAAAATCGATTTAATCAAGAAAACGAACCCCAAATGGGACGACCTGTACGACAACATGAATGGATAAAGCGGATAGAAAAACCAAATGGGATTCCGGATCAATTCACATTTTCAAAAACGCTTGAGGCGTTTTTGAAAAAGCGAATTGTCCGGAATGACAGTTTCTTTTTTTCTCTATCTTCCCCTCTTCCTTCCGCGCGGTTTGGCAGGCGCGGTTGGGGTTTCGAGGCCGAGGTCGGCGGATTCGAGGCGTTTGATCTCGTCGCGCAGGCGCGCGGCTTCTTCGAATTCGAGATTCCCGGCGGCGGTTTTCATGCGTTTTTCCAGATCGCGGATATGGGCGCGCAAATCCTTGCCCGACAGCGTGATGTCGTCGGCCATGCCGGCTTTGACCGTCAGATGGTCGCGTTCGTAAACCGACGCCAGAATATCGCCGATGGATTTTTTGACCGATTCCGGCGTAATGCCGTTGGCGGCGTTATAGGCTTGCTGTTTTTCGCGGCGGCGGTCGGTTTCTTCAATGGCCGCCTTCATGCTACCGGTCATGCGGTCGGCGTAGAGGATCGCCTTGCCATCCACGTTGCGCGCCGCGCGGCCTACCGTCTGGATCAGCGAGGTTTTCGAACGCAGATAGCCTTCCTTGTCGGCGTCCAGAATGGCGACAAGGCCGCATTCGGGAATGTCCAACCCTTCGCGCAGCAGGTTGATGCCGATCAGCACGTCGTAAACACCGAGGCGTAAATCGCGGATGATCTCGATGCGTTCTAAAGTATCGACGTCAGAATGGATGTAACGAACCTTGACGCCCGCATCGCCCATATATTCGGTCAGTGCTTCAGCCATTTTCTTGGTTAGCGTCGTCACCAGCGTACGCATGCCCTTGGCCGTAACGTCGTGGACTTCGGCCAGCAGATCGTCAACCTGTTTTTCGGTCGGGCGCACGATGACGGGCGGATCCATCAGCCCGGTCGGGCGCACGACCTGCTCGACGAAGACGCCTTGCGTGCGTTCCATCTCCCACGGGCCGGGCGTCGCGGATACGAACACCGACGGCGGGCGCATCGCATCCCATTCTTCGAATTTAAGCGGGCGGTTGTCGGCGCAGGACGGCAGGCGAAACCCGTATTGCGCCAGCACCGATTTGCGCGAAAAATCGCCTTTATACATGCCCTGAAGTTGCGGGATCATGACATGGCTTTCATCGACGAACAGCATCGCATTTTGCGGCAGATATTCGAACAAGGTCGGCGGCGGCGCGCCCGCGGGCCGCCCGGTCAGATAGCGCGAATAATTTTCGATGCCCGCGCAGGCGCCCGTCGCCGCCATCATTTCCAGATCGAAGGTCGTGCGCTCGCGCAAACGCTGTTCTTCGAGCAGTTTGCCTTCGGCCAGAAATTCCGCGCATCGTTCCTTGAGGTCGATTTTGATTTGCTGTGCAGCTTGCGCCAGCGTCGGTTTCGGCGTGACATAGTGGCTGTTGGCATAGAGCTTCACCGCGTCGAAGCTTTCGCCCTTTTCTCCGGTCAGCGGATCCATTTCGACGATCTGTTCGATCTCGTCGTCGAACATGACGAGCCGCCAGGCGGTGCTTTCCAAATGCGCGGGAAAAACTTCGATCGTGTCGCCCTTGACGCGGAAATCGCCGCGCCCGAACGCGATGTCGTTGCGTTTGTACTGCAATTCGACCAGCGCAGTCAGCAAGGCCTTGCGCTCGATCTTCTGCCCTTTCGCCAGCCCCAAAACCATCGACTGGTAAGTTTCGACCGAGCCGATACCATAGATGCACGAAACCGAAGCCACGATGATGACATCGTCGCGTTCGAGCAGCGCGCGCGTGGCCGAGTGGCGCATGCGGTCGATCTGCTCGTTGATCATCGACTCTTTTTCGATATAGGTGTCGGTGCGCGCGACATAGGCTTCTGGCTGGTAGTAATCGTAATAGGAAACGAAATATTCGACGGCATTGTTGGGAAAGAACGATTTCATCTCGCCGTAAAGCTGTGCCGCGAGCGTCTTGTTCGGCGCGAGGATAAGGGCGGGGCGTTGCAAGGTTTGGATCGTATGCGCGACGGTGAAAGTTTTGCCGGAACCGGTAACGCCGAGCAGAACCTGGTCTCGTTCGTTTTCGTCGAGCCCACGCGTCAGCGCTTCGATGGCCTGCGGCTGATCGCCCGCGGGGCGGTAGTCGGAGGTCAGCGCGAATTTCTTCCCGCCTTCGGGGCGGAAATCGGGCTTCACGACATCGGCGAAAACGGGAAAAGTCATGGCCTATGATATAGGCCTATGCTGCGAAAAAACAACGGTCAGGTGCCAAGAGCGGCAACACGCAGCCTTGGGAAAAGCGAACGAATACGGGCAGGCTTTTTTCCCCATCCGCCGTCGCACATACCGCAATCTCTTGCCGCTTTCAGCATGTCCTTAAGTTGGACAAGCCCGACGGGCTTTTCCACTTGAATAATATTTAACCCCGCAAAGGCTCTATCATCTTTTACGTTCACGCTGACAGCGATGGGCAAATTTTCGAAACAGGATTGCTCGCGCAGCATTTTGACGAATTCGACGGTCGCATCGTGGAACATATCCCTGTCGCCCCAATACCCTTCCGAAAAACCGCCGGCAATGAAGACCAGCGATATATCGTTGCCGAACTTACCCATGGCTCTGGCGGCATCTTTGTAGATATCGCGGCAATGGACGGTCATACCGCAATGTTCCAGCATGTCTTGCGTCGATTTTTTTAAGGAATTCCCGGCAAGCAGCAAGACATCCCTGCCTTGAAGCTCGTCAAACAAGCTATCGTCTACGATTTTTTCCCGGTTTGCATTTCCCATTGCTTCTGTCCAAAAAAACATTTCAGCTTGAATGGCGCGAAGATTAGCAGAAAAAAAGATGTTTTTGAAAATTCTTGTCCGTTTTACTTGCATATGGGATTCAAAGGTTTGGCACCCCTTGCTTCCCTCCCGTATACTGTCGAACGGCGCTACCCGAGCGCGAAGGAAAGAGCTGAAGAACAACTCCGCTATGCCTTTTCCCTCCCCGCCCTCCTTCGATGCGAGTTACGATCTTTTCTCTCGTCATGGACATTAGTTCGACCGGAAAATCGATGACGCCGCCTTTGACATGAAAAAGACTGTAGCTTGGGCTGCTTCCTGGAAGGCCATAATCCCGCTCATAAGCCGCCCCCTCATAAAGCACCAGAATGGGCAAGCCGGAAAAAGCGAGTTTATCGGTAAACTTCTTGCCGAGAATATCCGCATTGGAGACTGTTTGCCCCTCCTTCTGGGGTCCGGCGATGACGAGGTCGAACTCGTGCAAACGGTCGCCAAGGTCGCTATCTCGCGCTTCATGCAATGAATGGCATTCGAAGCTTCCGGTCGCATCCCACCATAAATGCGCGTCCCGCAGCATATTCTTGCAATTTTCGATTAATGGCCCATTTTGTTCACAATTGAGGCCGATGAATAAAATTTTCATATCCGCTACAATCCTTTCGTCATACAAAGACCCCAGAAACCAAGTAAGTATAAAAGAAGCCGTGAGTCGTCCCAAACCCCTTATTATTTTCATTGGCTCCGCAAAAAATCCTGCTAAAACAAAGCCATGACAGTTAATGTTCGCATCGCACCTTCACCCACCGGATTGCTGCATATCGGCAATATCCGTGCGGCTTTGTTTAATTTTCTGTTCGCCCGCAAAAACGGCGGCAAATTCATGCTGCGGCTCGACGATACCGACGGCACGCGCTCGACCCCCGAATTCGCCGCCGCCATCGAACGCGACCTGACATGGCTCGGCCTGACATGGGACAGTTTCGGGCGGCAGTCGGATCGCGTCGCGCGTTATGCGGAAGTTTTGGAAACGTTGAAAGTATCTGGCCGCGTCTATGCCTGTTATGAAACGCAGGCCGAGCTTGACCTAAAACGCAAGACGCAGTTGGGACGCGGGTTGCCGCCCGTCTATGACCGCGCTGCGCTCAAACTGACCGACGCGGATCGGGCGTCGTTGGAAGCCAAGGGCCGCAAACCGCATTGGCGGTTCAAGCTGAACCATGCGGATGTCGTGTGGGACGATTTGATACAGGGGCATAAGGCCTATCCGGCGTCGGCGATTTCCGACCCGGTTCTGGTGCGCGAGGATGGCGTGCCGCTTTATACATTCTGCTCGGTCGTGGACGATATCGACGACAAGACCACGCATATCATTCGCGGCGAAGACCATGTCACCAATACCGCCGTGCAGATTCAGATATGGCAGGCGATAACGGACGCGCCGCCGCCCGTCTTCGCGCATATGCCGTTGATCGTCAGCGCGAATGGAATCGAGATGAGCAAGCGTCTGGGAACCCTGTCCATCGCGAGTATGCGCGACGAAATGGAAGTGGAACCGATGGCGATCAATTCGCTGCTGGCCAAGCTTGGCACGTCGGAAGCGATTGCGCCGCGTTTGACTTTAGACGAATTGGCGGCGGAATTCGATTTCGGCAAAATTTCGCATTCGACGCCGAAATTCGATCTGGAAGAGTTGAAATCGTTGAATGCGAAAATCCTGCACATCACGCCGTTTGAAGCCGTGCGCGACCGGCTCGCGGCGATGGGAATGGATGGCGCGGATAAAGCTTTCTGGAACGTCGCGCGCGCCAATATCGCGGTTTTGAGCGACGTCCGGGAATGGTGGCAGGTCGTGCGCGGCCCTGTGACCCCTGTTGTCGCGGATTCCACGTTTCTGGCCGAAGCGGCCAGCGCCCTGCCCTCCGGCGCGTGGAACGGCGACACATGGCAGGAATGGACGGGCAAGGTGAAGGAAAAAACCGGGCGCAAGGGCAAGGATCTGTTCATGCCATTGCGGCTCGCGCTGACCGCGCACGAACACGGGCCGGAAATGAAATTCCTGCTGCCCATGATCGGCGAAAAACGCACCCGCGATCTTCTGGCCGGGAAAGCGGCATGAGCGAGCTTTATCTCCACAACACGCTGACCCGGCAAAAGGAAAAGTTCGAACCGATCGACAGGAGCAATGTCCGCATGTATGTCTGCGGCCCGACGGTTTACGATTTTGCCCATCTGGGCAATGCGCGGCCCGTCGTCGTTTTTGACGTTCTGTTCCGGCTGCTGCAACGTTTATACGGGCAGGATCACGTCACCTATGTCCGCAACATCACCGACATCGACGACAAGATCATCGCGCGGTCGAAGGAAAGCGGCGAAAGCATCGCCGATTTGACCAAGCGCACGGCGCAAGCTTTCCATGAAGATATGGGCGCGCTGAATGCCCTGCCCCCGACGATAGAGCCGCGCGCGACGGAATATATCGACGCGATGATCGCGATGATCGCCACGCTGGTCGAAAAGGGCCACGCTTATGCCGCCGACGGGCATGTTCTGTTCAACGTGCCGTCGATGAAGGATTATGGGCAATTATCTCGCCTGCCGCACAAAGAACTGGTCGCGGGCGCGCGCGTCGATATAGCACCTTATAAAAAAGACGCCGCCGATTTCGTGTTGTGGAAGCCCAGCACACCGGATCAGCCGGGTTGGGACAGCCCGTGGGGACGCGGGCGTCCGGGCTGGCATATCGAATGCTCGGCGATGGGCGAAAAGAACCTTGGCGAAACTTTCGACATTCACGGCGGCGGGCTGGATTTGATCTTCCCGCATCACGAAAACGAAATCGCGCAAAGCCGTTGCGCGCATGGCGGCGCGCCTTTGGCGCGTTACTGGGTGCATAACGGCTTTCTGACCGTCAATGCCGACAAGATGTCGAAGTCGCTCGGCAACTTTTTTACCGTGCGCGATTTGCTGGTTCACGCCCCTGGCGAAGCATTGCGGCTTGCATTGCTTATGGGCCATTACCGGCAGCCATTGGACTTTTCTTTGGAGTCTCTTCAAAACGCAAAAGCAAAACTTGATCGTTGGTATAATGCACTATATGAGGCGGACAAGATAACATCAGAAACAAAAACTGTTTTATCCAATGATGAATGCAAACGCGCCCTATGTGACGACTTAAATACACCTTCGGCTATTGCTTACATTGACCAGCTAGTGAATCAACTTAACGCAGCCTTTCTTTTCGAAGAGCCAGAGAATCCTGCTTTTAAGATCGGCTGCCCGAACAACTACCCTGCAAATCCTGCAAATATTGCAACATTCAAAGCAAAGATTTTAAGTGCAGGCATGGCATTGGGCTTACTACAACACCCCCCCGAAGCTTGGCGCAAATGGCAACCTGCCGGACAATCCGGCCCGACGGATGCGGAGATCGAACAGCAGATCGAAGCCCGCCTCGCCGCGCGCAAGGCCAAGGATTATGCCGAGTCCGACCGCATCCGCGACGCGCTCGCCGCGCAGGGCGTCATTCTCGAAGACGGCCCCGGCGGCACGACATGGCGGCGCAGCTAGGCTAAAAATTCTTTTCCCCTTTACTTGGCGGCGCGCCGTTTGATATGGTCGCGCCATGCGTACCTTTTCCGCACAAACCCGTTTCACGAACGCCGCCATTGCGGCGCGGGTTTTTGCGCCTGCCGCGATCATTATCGGCGGCATTATTATTCCTGCGTAAGCAGGAACATATACGCGCCTCATCCTAAATTGCCGGTTTTAATCATTCATTTCCACAAAGGAATTTCTATGTCCGTCTCTATCGTCCGCAGCCGCCACCAGCAGGAATTCGCCCCGCAAAACGCTTCCGGCTTGCCCGATTTCTCCCCGCATCAGGTCGTTCTGGTTCTACAGGTGAACGGCACGGACCGAATGGAAATCGGCGAGGGGCAAAGCGCCTTCGCCGCCCTCGTCAGGGCTTTCGGCAAGGCCCTTGCCCCCGAATTGGGCGATGTTTTGCCCGATTTTCCCGCCCACCTGCCCGGCAGCGACTTCGAAAGCGCCCTGCCCGTCGTGCGCGAAGCTTTTGACAAGGCCCTGTCTTCGCGGGTAAATCCAAGCCATGAAAACGCCGCCCATCATCATTCTGGTCGAACCGCAGCTGGTCGAGAATATCGGCATGGCGGCGCGCGCCATGATGAACACGGGCCTGACGGAAATGCGCATCGTCAACCCGCGCGACCCGTGGCCGCTGGGGGAGGTTCACCGCAACCGGATGGCGGCTGCGTCATCGGGGGCTGATGAAATCCTGCAAAACGCGAAGCTGTTCGACACGCTCGAAGAAGCGATTGCGGACTTGAACTATATTTATGCCACGACCGGGCGCAATCACGACATGGTCAACCGGATCATGACACCGCGCGCCGCCGTTCCGGATATGATCGCGCGTGCCGGGCGCGGCGAGAAAGTCGGCGTCATGTTCGGGCGTGAACGGACGGGGTTGGTCAACGACCAGATCGTGCTGGCCAACGCCAAGATCACGATCCCGCTTAACCCCGAACACCCGTCGCTCAATCTCGCGCAGGCGGTGCTGCTGATCGGCTATGACTGGTATCAGGCGCAAAGCGAAACGCCGGACGATTATCTCCATACCGGCGGCAGCGTTCCCGCCACGCGCGAGGAATATCTGAATTTCTTCCACCGGCTCGAAACCGCGCTCGACGAAAGCGGCTTTTTCGTAACCGAGGAAATGCGCCCGACCATGGTGCGCAGCCTGCAAAACATGCTGCAACGCGCGACGATGACGGAACAGGAAATCCGCACCTGGCACGGCGTTCTGACCGCGCTGGCGCAAGGGCATCCGAACAGGGAAAAATATAAGGCATGACGATGGGGCACAAGCAGAATTCGTTCGTCTATATCCGCGATTGCCGCATCATGCTGCCGATCGGCATCAATCCGGACGAGCTCGACGGGCCGCAGCCGGTTATCGTGTCGGTCGAGGCCGAATATGCGCCGGACACCTACTTTGCCGACCCGACCGAAAAAAGCCGCGACCGCATCATCGACAACCATACGCTTTACAGCTTTATCACGCATGAATTGCCGCGGCTTGGCCATATCCATTTGCTCGAATTCGCGGCCGAACGCGTCGCCGATTTCTGTTTCGCCAATCCGCGCGTCATGGTGGTGCGCGTGCGTGTCGAAAAAACGGAGATTTTTTCCGACAGCATCGCCGCAGGCGTCGAAGTCCGGCGGGTGCGGACATGACCGGCTGGGTTCTGGTCACCGGTGGCGGGCGGCGCATCGGGCGCGCTATCGCGCTCGACCTCGCCGCGCACGGATGGGATATCGTCGTCCATTATCACCATGCGCGCGACGAGGCGCAGAAAACCGCCGAGGACATTTACGCGCTGGGCCGCAGCGCGTGCCTTGCCGAAATCGATCTAGCCGATCCGCGTCTGGCCGAGGCGCTGATCCCTTCGCTGGCCGAGGAAATCGGCATGATCGATGCGCTGGTTAACAATGCGGCTTTGTTCGAACCGGATGCGCAAGACCCGGACGGGTCGCGGCATTTGGCGGTCAATGCCGAAGCGCCGCGCCTGCTGAGCAAGGCGTTTCGCGACCATCTGCCGCCGAAGGAGCGCGGGGTCATCGTCAATATCCTCGACGCCACGCCGACGCCGCCGGCTTTTTCCGCCTACGGCAAGAGCAAGGAACGGCTTGCCGAGCTGACGCGCAATATGGCGAAGTCTTTCGCGCCGCAGGTACGCGTCAACGGCGTGGCCGCCGGATATGTTTTGCCGGGCCC
>JAGWKW010000005.1 GCA_028865155.1 Alphaproteobacteria bacterium | reverse complement strand
CTTGCTACGCTAGCCTTATAAGACCACAAGCACGGTAAAAAATGGTGGACCTGATCAGGATCGAACTGACGACCTCCTCATTGCGAACGAGGCGCTCTCCCAGCTGAGCTACAGGCCCTTCCCACATCGCCTTAACGGCGCAAGGCGGTCTTTATCGTCGGACAGGCCGCCGATGTCAAGCATGGATCGCCCCAGAATTAAGGTAAAGAGCCGCCAATCGCCATCCGTTCCACCGTCACCCCAATGCAAGGTCGCCTTTATAGCGGGTAAAGCCGGCCAGAAATTTAAAGCTTCTATGAACGCTATTCACAATGCCGCCGCCATGAGGATCGGCGGCGTTGGCGACGCGCTCGGCCAGCCCATACAGTCTTGCCCCCGTATGTTTGATCGCCGCGCCGCCGCCATGATTGAAATCCAGATAACCCGCTCCGGCCAAGCGCGCAACGATATGATGCCAGTCGTTTTTCGCCAAAGCGATTTCAAGAGCCTTCTTGACCGGCACCCCTCTTTCGACCAGCCCGTTGAAATCTCCCGCATCGATATGGGCCTGAATTTCCTTCCTCAGCATCGCGATTTTGCCGGATGACGAAGACGATGACGAAGGGCGAGGCAGGGGAGAAGCCGCCTGCGATGGCGGAACCGGAGCATGCGCCGGTTTCGGCGGCGTTTTCAGCGCCTTCGCCACCGCGGCATGGCCTTTCCCCGGCGCCGAAGCCTGCGACATGGGCGCATGGGATGACGATGAAATATGCCCCCCGCCGCCGAGCCAATGCCCGACATGGTCAAACGCATAGCCTGCGCCGATCCCAAGGCCGAAGCCGACCGCGCCCAGAACAACGCCCTTCGCCACAGCCTTCTTCCAGTCGAATGCCGGCGGCGGCGCGCCGCTTTCTTCGGCCCGGGCGCGTGCTTGCCTGTGCTTGAGGTATTCCATGACCAGCGCGGCGCCGACTGAAGTGGAAATCGCGATCGCCGGCACAGCCGCAAATCCCGGCATGCCGACGACCATCGCCGCCGCCGTAAACGAGGCTCTTAACCCGAAGCTTGTCGTTGCCGAGGCAAGGATCGGCAAAAAAACCTTGCCGACGGCCAAAGCCTTGGCGCTCGCGCCGCTCCGCAAGCCGCGTCCGGAAAACGCCGTCGCCTGCGGGGCTTCCGCGGCCGTTCCGTCACCGGGTTGGGGCTCTTCACGTTGGGAATCCGTATGTTGGGAATCCGGGCGATATTCGTTATCCGCCATTTGCGCCTCCTGAGATGGAGTGTGAGGCCAAAATGCTTCTTCGCGGCGATGCCGCCGCACGTCACTGGCGAAGTGATACCATGAAAGGCGCGCCTTCCCGACCAAAAACAGGGGGCATTTTCATACTTTTTTGATCGGAAAAGAATATTTTTCAGTCACGAATATGGCACGAATGTGAAAACGCCACATAAAAACTCGCTAAGAACCTGTTCAGAATCTTTTCAGGCCGTGGCGAAAATCGTGCTTTTCTGTGTTTTTTCGCGCAGCGTATTCAACATACGTGAGCAGAAAAAACACAGAAAAGCGCGATTTGCAGCCCGGCATTAGAAGATTATGAACAGGTTCTAAACATTCAACGCTTGCCACAGCTTCTCGGCTATCTCCTTATAATGCCCAGACACCGCGCCGCCCGGTTCAGCCAAAACCATCGGCACCCCCTCGTCCGATTTTATCCTGATGGCGATATCAAGCGGCACTTCCCCTAAAAACGGCGCGCCAAGCTTTTCGGCCTCGGTCCGTGCGCCGCCATGGCCGAAAATATCGCTTTGCGTTCCGCAGTGCGGGCAGACGAACATACTCATATTCTCGACCACGCCCAGAACCGGCACGCCGGTCTTTTCGAACATCGCGATGCCCTTGCGCGCGTCGATCAGCGCAATGTCCTGCGGCGTCGACACGATGACAGCGCCGGACAAAGGCGCCGACTGCGCCATCGTCAGTTGCGCGTCGCCGGTGCCGGGCGGCAAATCGACGACCAGAATGTCGCGCACACCCCAATCGACATCGCGGAACAATTGCGTGATCGCGCTATGCACCATGGGTCCGCGCCAGACCATCGGCGTATCTTCGGGAACCAGAAAGCCCATCGACATCACCGCCATGCCGTAACGTTCGTGCGGGATCAGCTTTTTATCCTCGCGCGCTTCGGGCTTGCCGGAAATGCCGAGCATTCGTGGAATCGAAGGCCCGTAAATATCGGCGTCGAGCAGCCCGATCTTCAACCCCATCTGCGCCAAAGCAACCGCGAGATTGACCGCAGTCGTCGATTTCCCCACCCCACCCTTGCCCGATGCGACCGCAACGACGAACTTCACGCCCGGCAAAACAATTTTTTGCGGCCCGTGTGCCTGCCGTTGCTGCGGCGGGCCTTGACTTGCCGAGCCGTAGCCTGCGCGAGCAGCCGAAGGCTGGTGCGCCGTCAGCACCACCGCGACCGATGCAACACCCTCGACAGCACCCGCAGCTTTTTCGACCTGCGTCCTGAGCGCGTCCATATCGGCATTTTTATCCGGCACGATTTGCAGGACGACCGTCGCCTTGCCGCCCTCGCCCACCGTCACGCCCGCGACCATGCCGTTCGTGACGATATCCGCGCCCTGCCACGCGACGGCACGCAACGCTTCGGCGATTTTCTGTTTCATAAGCTCGGCCATGACCGAAGACATAACCTATCGCCGCCTCATATCCAATAGCCTGAATGAACGCCATTTTGCGGAACGAAAGCAATGGTTGTATAATGGCGCATGCCGGAAACGCCTATGCTTGAAGGAAGCCCCATGCCGGAAAACGGAACGGCCCTGCTTAACATCGTCTATGCGAAACTCGGCAAACACGGAACGGCGAACCCGGAAACCCTTGCCGCATGCTTTTCGGTTTACGGCGGGCTGAAATGGCTGGAAGACCGGAAAAAAGTCACGGCCATCATTCGCTATGCCTACGGCGAAAACCCCGCCCTGTTCGCGCCCGGCGATGCGAAGGATCCTGCTAAAAGGGAATTGCTTATGGATGCGCTGCCCGGCCTGTTCAAACCTGCAAAGGCCGCATCCGAAGCGCCACGGCAAACGCAGCCCGCCGTCGCCCATATATTGTAAGATCAAGCCGCCCTGAAAATCAGGCACGCATTGGTGCCGCCGAAACCGAACGAATTCGACAGCGCGACGGTAATCTTCTTCTCGCGTGCCTTGAGGGGCACGAGATCCATGCCTTCCAGCCCTTCGGACGGATTTTCCAGATTCAGTGTCGGCGGAATAACGCCTTTCTTGACGGCGAGAATCGAATAAATCGCCTCGATCGCGCCCGCCGCGCCGAGCAAATGCCCCGTGGCGGATTTGGTCGAAGACATCATGACCTTGCCCGCATGGTCGCCGAGCAAACGCCGTACGGCGCGCACTTCGATCTCGTCGCCCAGCGGCGTCGAAGTACCATGCGCATTGATATAGTCGATCTGTTCCGCATTCAGCCCGGAATGTTTCAACGCCATCTGCATCGCGCGGAAACCGCCAGTGCCGTCTTCGGCGGGCGCGGTCATGTGATAGGCGTCGCCCGACAACCCGTAACCGATCAACTCGCCGTAAATTTTCGCGCCGCGCTTCTTGGCGTGTTCGTATTCTTCCAGAATGACGACGCCCGCGCCTTCGCCCATGACGAAGCCGTCGCGGCCTTTGTCATAGGGGCGCGACGCCTTTTCCGGCGTGTCGTTGAAACCGGTGGACATGGCGCGCAGCGCGCAGAACCCCGCGATGCCGACGCGGCAAATGGCGGCTTCGGCCCCGCCCGCGACCATGACATCGGCGTCGCCCAGAGCGATAAGACGCGCCGCGTCGCCGATCGCATGCGCGCCGGTGGCGCAAGCCGTGACGACGGCATGGTTGGGGCCGCGATAGCCGTATTTGATCGAGACCTGCCCCGAAGCCAGGTTGATAAGGCTGCGCGGAATGAAGAAAGGCGACACGCGGCGCGGGCCTTTTTCATGCAGCAGGATCGAGGTTTCGTAAATCTCGTTCAACCCGCCGATGCCCGAACCGATCATCACGCCGATGCGGTCGCGCTCTTCTTCGGTCTGCGGCACATAACCGCCGTCCTTCACCGCTTCTTCCGCCGCAACCATGGCGAAATGGATAAAGGTGTCCATCTTCTTCTGTTCTTTGGGTTCGATATAGTGATCGAGGTTAAGCTCGCCCGGCGCATCGCCGCGCCGCACTTCGCCCGCCACCTGACAGGTCATGTCCGAAGGATCGAAATGGGTAATACGCCCAAGTCCGCTTTGGCCCGAAGTCAGGCGCCGCCAGTTAAGGCCGACCCCGACCCCCAAAGGCGTGACCATACCCATGCCAGTAACGACGACACGGCGCATACCCATTGAATTCCGCTCCCAAAAAAACGAAAAGGCCGGGGCCGTTACGCCGCGGCTTTCTTGCTGCTGATGAAGTCGATCGCGTCCTTGACGGTGGCAATCTTTTCGGCGGCATCGTCAGGGATTTCGACGCTGAATTCTTCTTCGAAAGCCATGACGAGTTCGACCGTGTCGAGGCTGTCCGCGCCCAAATCGTCGATGAAACTTGCATTGTCGGTGACCTTGGCGGCATCGACGCCCAAATGTTCGACGACGATCTTCTTTACGCGTTCTGCGATATCGCTCATGGGTACAAAGCCTTCTGTTGTTATTCGATATGGGCGCGGCGCAATCCAGAATCGCGCAACGCCCGAACGGTTCTCTCTATTCTGTGATATTCGCCTTGTCCAGAGCCGAAAACAAGAAATAGCCACATTTTTGCCTAACATGATGAAAAAGCTTGATTCTCGCTGCGTTCGTGCTAGGGCGGACAGGCTTCTTTCTCACCTTTGCTCATGGAGCCCGGCCCCTAATGCCACGCAAAAACACGCCCGACGGCGCACCCTCACGATCCGGCCTCAAACCCCTGCGCCGCCTGTGGGGATTTTTACGGCCCTACCGCCTGACCATGCTCGGCACGGGCGTGGCGCTTCTGGTCGCAGGCTCGACCTTTCTCGTCATCCCGGCGATTTTGCGTTACGTCATCGACAACGGGCTGAAAGCCCACAACCCGACCGTCCTTAACCATACGCTGCTGCTCATGATGGGCACAGCCGTCATCTTCGCGCTCGCGACCTATGCGCGCTATGGCCTCGTTTCATGGCTCGGCGAGCGGGTCGTGGCCGATATGCGCAAAGCCGTTTACGCCCATATCCTGAAGCTGAGCCCCGCCTTTTTCGAAGTCACGAGCAGCGGCGATATCCTGTCGCGCCTGTCCTCCGACACCGCCATTTTGCAGGCGCTGATCGGCTCCTCGGTCTCGGTCGCCTTGCGCAACTGCGTGCTTCTGGCCGGCGGCCTCATCATGATGCTGACCACCAGCGCGAAAATGACCGGCATGGTTCTTCTCGTCATCCCCGCCGTCGTCGTGCCGATCATCGCCTTCGGCCGCAAAGTCAAGAAACTGTCGAAAACCAATCAGGAACGCGTCGCCGCCGTCAGCGCGAACACCGAAGAAACCGTCTACGGCATCCGCACGGTGCAGGCTTTCGGTCACGAGGAACTCAGCCGTGCGGAATTCAACGGCAACATCGCGGCCGCGCTTAAAACCGCCGTGACGCACATCAAAGTGCGCGGCTTCCTCGTCGCACTGATTATCTTCCTCGTCCTGACTTCGATCTGCGTGATCCTGTGGGTCGGCGGCCACGATCTGCTGCGCGGCGAGATTTCGTCCGGCCAGCTTATGGCCTTCATTGTCTATGCCGTCATCGCGGCCTCGGCCACCGGCGCCGTCAGCGAAGCGAGCGGCGATTTCCAGCGCGCCGCAGGCGCGACCGAACGCATCTTCGATCTTCTTGCGGTCCAACCCGAGGTTGCCGCGCCCGAACATCCCGCCGCGATGCCGACGCCGCGCGGCGAGATTGCGTTCGAAAACGTGACCTTCCACTACCCGGCGCGGCCCGACACGGCCGCGCTCGACAATATCTCGCTCGCCGTCAGGCCGGGCGAACGCGTCGCCATTGTCGGCCCCAGCGGCGCGGGCAAGACGACCCTGTTCCAGCTCGCGCTGCGTTTTTACGATCCGCAGCAGGGTATCGTGCGCCTCGACGGCACGGACATTAAAACCGCAGACCCGCGCGAAGTCCGGTCACGCATTGCGCTCGTGCCGCAGGATCCGGTTATCTTCTCGACCGACGCGTGGAGCAACATCGCCTATGGCAGGCCCGACGCGACGAAGGAACAAATCCTCGCTGCCGCGCGCGCCGCGCATGCCGACGAATTCCTGTCGCAACTGCCGCAGGGCTACGACACTTTCATGGGCGAAAAAGGCGTGCGGCTTTCGGGCGGCCAGAAACAGCGCCTCGTCATCGCGCGTGCGATTTTGCGCGATGCGCCTTTGCTCCTGCTCGACGAGGCGACATCCGCGCTCGACGCTGAAAGCGAACGGCTCATCCAGGACGCGCTCGACAAGCTGATGAAGGAACGCACGACGCTCATCATCGCGCACCGCCTCGCCACCGTCATGAATGCCGACCGCATCATCGTGATGGAACAAGGCAAACTCATCGCGACCGGCACGCATCAGGAACTGATCGCCCAAGGCGGCCTCTATGCCCGCCTCGCCGCCCTGCAATTCGGCGCGAAGGCGGCATAGCTTTCTTTACTCAAGCACGTGCCCTTTTTGTGCTGGGGATGATGCAACGAGGCGAGGACGGGAAGACTCGCTCCGGCGTTTCGCCAACTCATTAAGAACCAATCGCGGGTCGAACGAACCGATCCCGGTTGGAGGGGTAGAAGTCGGCGAATCCATTTTGGCTTCATTTTCCAGCGCCACAGCAGCTGCCACCTGAGGACTGCGCCTAATGTCCAGTTCGCTAAACACAACCACGCCAACATGATCCGGTGTGGTATGCAGTATAAGCCCATGGGGAAATCCGCTACGCGGTCTGTACCACATCGTATCGCCCGTTTTGTCGAATGTGCCCAGATCATCGGCCGCCCCCACATCAACCCAGCCTATATCTTCAATGAACAAATGGACCCTGCACTCGTCTTCGACCTGCTTCAATTGCACCGTATTCGGCAGTTTATAGGTTCTCTGTCTCCTCGATCCTTCAAGATCAGATTGCTCCATATCACCGGCAATAATGGTTTTCGATTCCTCTCCCAAACGAGTCATAAAGGTTTTGAACTGATCCAATGTCGCATTCTGGGCCTCGTCAAGAATGACGAAACAACCTTTTAGCGTCGCGCCGCGCATAAACTGCAAGGGAGGCGTATCGATTATCTTGTCCTGCCGCAACTTGTTGAATTGCTCTTTCCCCAGAAACTCGATGCAGTATTTAAAGAATTTCTCGTTCCATGGATGCGTTTTTTCGCCTACGCTGCCCGGTAAAAAGCCCATTCCTTCGCCGACCGTTTCATAGGGCGTTACATAAAGGATCTGCTCATAGCGTCCGGCCAACAAGCCTTCAATACCGACTTGGGTGGCAAACATGGTTTTACCAACGCCTGACGGCCCTGGCGCCATGACAATGGGATATTGCGGGTCGCTCATCAGCCGGACAAACCTCTCCTGATTTTTTCCAATCGGCGTATATCGATTAGCGAGCCTAAATGCCTCTGCCCTATGCCTGCCGTTTCCGGCGACAGCGCCCGATAGTTTTGTCGGCATGACGATGCCTTTTTCTTTCAGCCCCACCGCCGAAAGCGCAATCCCGGCTTCCCTGGTCGTGCCATATTCGTTTTCCGCAATCGCACGCATCGTATCGACGACGATCTGCCGCGCTTCTTCGATCTGACTGACTTTTCTCGCGGCCATTTTAAGACCGGGCATTTCGTCCGCCGCCACGGTCGTGAATACAACGCCTGTTTTTTCCGAAATGCGGTTCAGATGCACCATGTCGCCGCCGCACAAAAGATTGAACGACTTTTTCCCCTGCTGGCTGGCGAAAATCGTTTCTGTCGGCCCGAAATTATCATCTTCGAGACAGCGCTGCCTGATCACCTGGGGCTGGAACAGATGGCTGACGCCGTTTTTCTCGTCCGCCAGCAAATCGAGCGTTTCGCTATAGGAATCGATCTGCTTGCCGCCCCTGGTAAAAGACACGCCATCGCCAATGGCCGCCCTGACCTTATGCGCCTCGGAGACAACATGGCCGATAATGCTTTGGCTCAAAGCGCCGCCTTTGCATACGACGCCTTGCAGCTTGCCCCCCACCAATACCAGAAGGCTTAAAAGTTCATCGCCGCCGCCGTCATGTATGCGGGAATCGACATCGGCCTGACTTACAGCGAGCCGGTTATCGATTATATAAAACGGCACTTTCGACAGTTTGCTCGATAAAAAGCTCAGGTTCGACTGGCTTGTATCGCCGACCAGCCGTTCGGCCTGGTCGGGGAAAAGTTTCCGGGTAAGGAAGATATATTGCGCTTTATCACCGCCTGCGATTTCCCGTCCTGCCGCCTGCGCCATGGCGGTCATTGGCACAGATGCGTCTTCGGCGTCATTTATAAGTTTGTTTACATCATCGACCGTCAACGCATGGCTGCCGATTCTTACTGCCGCCTCCATTTTAGCCAGAACGCCGTAGGCCTTGAGAGGGATCTCGCTCGCACCGTCTTTGGGGATGCAAAAGAGATAATCCTTACCCTGAGAATTGCCCCCGGTTTTATCTACCGCATAAGAATATATTTTAATTCCGTAGGCCTGCGATAAACGGCCGATCGCTTCGTCATTGTTGCCGCGCATATGGCGGAAAATGGTTGCCGACTCAACCGGGTACCCGAGCCCGCGCCGCAAATTCTCCTCCATCGCGCGGCGAAAATTTTCCTGCTGCTTTCTTTGCTTGGTGCTACGCGCAGGCTCTTGCGGCGGCGACCTGAAAGCTTCCTCTTCCCGTTCCGGCTCAGGCGCCAACTGCCTGAGTTTGGCGCCCAGCCCCGCGACATCGATGGTTTTCTTCTTGGGCGGCTGCGGACGCTTGTTATCCGGATTCCTGCTCGCAATTCTGCTCAATTCCGTTTTTTTGAGCTTTTCGTTCTTGATCTTCTCGGCGCTCCTTACCTCGGCATCGTATGCCTTTTTGAGTCCGGCATAGTTACGGCTGAATTCCTGATCGCTAAGGCGATATTGCTTCAATGCCGTTTCGTACCTGTCGATCTGCTGCGCGCGCTTGACCACAATATCCGACAAGACCCTGATAACATTTTCGAGAAGCCGCGCAGCATTCTCGTCCGCCTTCATCCCTTTGGGCAGCCCGACGCGCAGAACCGGCATCGCCGGCCTGTCATCGGTTTTCGTAGCCGACAAATCAGCATCGCGCCCGACACGGACAATATCGCCCCGCGCTTCGAAAGCGGCTCGCGACTCCGCGTTCAGCCGTCCCTTTTCCCCGTTTAAACTCTTGGTCGACCTTCTTATCCATCCCAAATTCTGCTTGAGGGATTTGGAAGCTTCATCTTTCAGCGTTCCGATTTCGGCGGCGAGATCGTGCTCCTTGTTTCTTGCTTCCTCCAGCTTTTGCTCGATTTCCGCCAGTCTTTGTTGCCGCGAGGCTTCTTCGTTCGCCAGCGCCTCGCGCAAATCCGGCGCCTCGGAGATGAAATCAACCTCGATGCCGCGGGCAAGCCGCGCGATCCTGGTAACGGCATCCGCCCATGCCCTATATTCTTCGGCCGCTTTGTTTTCGCCCGGCACATTGGTCTTTCCGGCTGTCGCCGCCGCTTTTCTTGCCAGAAGAAGCTTTACCCCTTCGCGAGCCTCCGCGGCCACCGCATCCGGAAGATAAATGATCCCGTCATCGGCGCGCGGCACGATGATGGGTTGCGCGGTACGCTCGACGACGGGTTGTTGCGGGCCTTGTACCGTTTCAAGGGAAAAATAATTGCGAATTTTTTTGGTAAACTCCGACTTTGCGGTTCTGTTGCCTTTTTTGAAAAAGCTTTCGGCTATATCAAGAAGGTCTTGCGGCTCGAACGGTGCAAATTTAATCGCATCGCGCCATTCTGCGTTCACTTCTCGCGAAGCGGGTCTCGACTTAACGCTTGAAAGAATGATGGACGATGCCTGAAGAACAAAATTTTTGTGTTCTTCATTATAGTCAACTTTCACCTCGCCACCCAGCTTTCGGGTGAGCTTCCCGCTCTGCTCTGCTTTAAAATTTTCGAGCAGCTTGTCCAAAGCGCCATAGGACTTTTTTTCATGCCTGCGCGCATGCTTCAAGAAACCCAAGATGACGGACACATCCGACGCCGACGGCGCCTTGATATGAATCTCAACTGCCCCTTCTTTCTTCGTCGCGGAAATACTGGCTTTGAACGCCATTTCAAGCGCACGATGAATATCGGTCTGGGATTGTTTGGCGGCGCCATAGTCGTAATTATCGCCGAAAATACGGCGGGCATATTTGATCTTGGTTGAAAACGTCCCGCTTGCACTAAGCATATCTGTTTCCCAATAAATGACATTTATTATTTGTATGGCACACGCCTAAAACGCGTTTTTGTTATCATACCGTTATGGCCAATACTATCGCTTTTTGCTGTTCGCCGGTCGTTTCCCGCAATGGTAGCGTTAACGCAAACAAAAAAGCCGGCGGGTCGTCCCGCCGGCTTTTTCAATCCGCGAATGAACGCTTACGCGCTCTTCTTGTCCTGCTGCGCCGAAGCGTCGTATTCGGTCTTTTCCGTGATGCGCGCCTTTTTGCCGCGCAGGTTGCGCAGATAGTAAAGCTTCGACCGGCGCACGTCGCCGCGGCGGACGCGTTCGACCGAATCGACGCGCGGGCTGTAAAGCGGGAATACGCGTTCGACGCCTTCGCCATAGCTGATCTTGCGCACGGTGAAAGCCGAGTTCAGGCCGGCATTCTTCTTGGCGATGCACACGCCTTCATAGGCCTGAATACGCTCGCGCGTGCCTTCGACGACCTTGACGTTGACGCGCACGGTATCGCCGATGCCGAATTCCGCGAGTTTCGCGCTTTCCTTCAGCTTCTCGACCTGCTTCTGTTCGATCTGTTGCAGCAAATTCATGACTGTCTCCCTTGATCCTTTTTTTGACTCACATACCGTTCATACAGATCCGGGCGACGAAGGCGCGTTATCTCTTCCGCCTGTTCCCGCCGCCAGATCCGAACCTTTTCATGATGCCCCGAAACCAGAACCTCCGGCACGGAAACGCCATTCCACACTGCGGGCTTGGTGTATTGCGGATATTCCAGCAAACCCGTCTCGAAACTTTCCTCGTCCACCGTCGCCGCGTTGCCCAGCACGCCGGGCAGCAATCGCACGCAGGCTTCGATCAGCGCCATCGCCGCGACCTCGCCGCCCGCAAGCACGAAATCGCCGAGGCTGATTTCCTCGAGCCCCCCGCCTTCCCTTTTTGCATCGATGACGCGCTCATCGACGCCTTCGTACCTGCCGCACAAAAGCAACAGCGACTTCTCCGCCGCCAGCTCCTTGACCAAGGCCTGATCCAGCCTCCGGCCTCGCGGCGACAGATAAATCTTCCGCGACGCCGCGCCGAATTCGGCTTCCGCGCCGCGAATGGCCGCGTCCAGAATATCCGGACGCATGACCATGCCCGCGCCGCCCCCATAAGGGGTGTCGTCGACGGAGCCGTGCTTATCGCGCGCAAATCGCCGAATGTCCAGCGTTTCGAGCGCCCAAATCCCGTCTTTTAACGCTTTTCCGGGCAAGGACGTCCCCAAAAGGCCGGGAAAGGCCTCCGGAAACAGCGTTAAGACGGTCGCGCGCCACATTGCGGTCATTCTTTCAACCACCCTTCCGGCACGGCAACTGTAACTTTTCCGCCCTTCACATCCACCTCCGGCACGAACGGGTTCTTGAAGGGCAGCATGAAGCTGTTCTTCTTCGACGCGCCGATTTCAAGAAACGCGCCCGCGCCGTAATCATGCACGGCCAGAACGCGCCCATAATCGTGCCCCGCTTCGTCCGCCGCCATCAGCCCGATCAAATCGGCGTCGTAATACTCGTCCTTGCCGATTTCCGGCAGAACATTGCGCGGGATAAAAACCTTGTCGCCGCGCAGCGCGTCCGCCGCTTCCTTGTCGCCCACGCCTTCGACCGCGACCAGAAAGTGGTCTTTGGCTTGGGATTTAAGCCCGATTTTCACCTCGCGCCCATCTTCCAATAACAAGGGCGCGTAACCGAAAATCGCTTCCGGCTCGCCGGCAAAACTGCGCAGCTTCACAAGCCCGCGAACGCCATGCGCGCCCGCGAACTGCCCGACGCAGATTTTCCGGTTCACCGTCACGACAAACCTTTACGCCGCAGGCGCTTCTTCCGCCGCCGGAGCCTCGGCAGGCGCTTCAGCCGGAGCCGCAGCAGCTTCAGCCGCAACCTTGGCCGCTTCTTCTGCCGCCTTCAGGCGTTCCTGCGCCTTGGCTTTCGGCGCCGATTTCTTGGGAGCCTCGCGCCACGTCACCTTGGGACCGAGTTTCGCGGCTTCGAGGAACCGCGCGACGCGGTCGGACGGCTGCGCGCCGTTTGCGATCCAGTGCGTGATGCGTTCCGCAACCAAAGTCACGCGCTTGGCGTCGTCTTTCGGCAGCATCGGGTTGTAAGTGCCGACCTTTTCGATGAACCGGCCGTCGCGCGGGCTGCGGCTGTCCGCAACCACGATGTGATAGAACGGACGCTTCTTCGCGCCGTGACGTGTCATACGCATAACCAACATTGTACTTTCTCCTTCTTGTTAAAATTGAACCTAACCCTTGAATCCGCCGCCGCCGAAGCGCGGCATCATCGACCGCATGAAACCGGACTTGCCCAGCTTCCGCATCTGCTTCATCACCTTCTGCATCTCCATGAACTGCTTGATCAGCCGGTTCACATCCGCGACCGTGACGCCCGCGCCCGAAGCGATGCGCCGCTTGCGCGAAGCCTGCAGAAGATCGACATTCTTGCGCTCCGCCTTCGTCATGGAGGAAATGATCGCTTCCTGACGCTTGACCATTTTGTCGTCGATATTGGCGTTTTTAAGCTGATCTTTCAGCTTGCCCATGCCGGGCATCAAATTCATCAGCCCGCCCATGCCGCCCATTTTCCGCATCTGCCGGAACTGCTTGGCGAGGTCGTCGAAATCGAACCCCTGCCCCGACATGAATTTTTCGGCCATCGCTTCCGCTTCGTCGCGGTCGATGGTCGCCGCCGCCTTTTCGACCAGCGAGACGACATCGCCCATGCCCAGAATGCGTCCGGCCAGACGGTCGGGATGATAAATTTCCAGCGCATCCGTCTTCTCGCCGGTGCCCAGAAACTTGATCGGCTTCCCGGTCACGGCGCGCATCGAAAGCGCCGCGCCGCCGCGCGCATCGCCGTCGATACGCGTCAGCACGATGCCGGTGATGCCGACTTTCTGTTCGAACTGCTGCGCCGTATTCACGGCGTCCTGCCCCGTCATCGCATCGACGACGAGGATTTTTTCCTGCGGCGCGGCGACATCGCGCACCAACGCCGCTTCTTCCATCAACGCTTCATCGATCGACAGCCGCCCGGCGGTATCGAGAATGACGACATCGCACCCATCCTTGCGCGCGGCCTCACACGCGCGGCGCGCGATCTCGACCGGCTGCTGGCCCGCGACTATCGGCAGGCTCGGCGCGCCGATTTGCGTCGCCAGAACGGCCAGCTGCTCCTGCGCCGCAGGACGCTGCACGTCGAGCGAGGCCAGCAAAACTTTCTTGCCTTCCTTCTCTTTTAAAAACTTCGCCAGCTTGGCCGATGTCGTCGTCTTGCCCGACCCCTGCAAACCCAGCATCATGATAACGGCAGGCGGTACTACATTCAGGTTCAAAGGCTCGGCCGTTTTGCCGAGCAAATCGACCATATGGTCATGGACGATCTTGACGACCATCTGCCCCGGCGTGACCGAGCGGATCACTTCCTGCCCGACGGCATCCTCTTTGACCTTGGCGACGAAATCCTTGACGACGGGCAACGCGACATCGGCTTCGAGCAGCGCGATACGAATTTCGCGCATAGCCTCGGCCACGTCGCTTTCGTTCAAAGCGCCGCGTCCCTTAAGCCGGTCGAAAATGCCGGAAAGCTTGTTGCCTAAACTGTCGAACATCCGTTCCAATCCAAATCGCGTAACGCCCCAATGCAAAAATCGGGAACTACCCTCACCACAAGCCGCACCGAATTCCCCTCCCCTTGCGGGAGGGGTTAGGGGAGGGGTCACAGGTCGCCACTCATCCTGCACCATCGGGATAAACGGCCACCGCCACCCCCCCTAACCCTTCCGCAAAAAGAGGGGAAAAACCATCGCTCTGGCGGCAAACAAATTCTCTGCCAAAACCCAAAACGCCATCGGGCCAGTGCACGCAACGCGTGGACTGACCGTACGCCCTATAGTCGAGGACGTATCCGCTCGCGGCTGGCCTATAGTAAGAGGCAATGCCGCGCCTTGATGGCGGGATGGATTATGGGTAACCCGAATCGACCGACGGTGTCAAACAACTTCGACGCCAAATCGGCAAAAAACACTCAACAAACCCCTGCCATTCCTTATTTTCCAAACAACCTACCCGCCATCGTTAACCGTAGTCATCCGCCAGACCGTGACCGTCCTTCGGTCGCTGTCTTCGATCTCGCGCAAGGTCGGAATTTCATAGGATATGATTTGCTCCATGCCCACATCAGGCACATAGGCGCGGCCTGGATCGGCAAGAAAAACCTCCTTCCCGGCCCCGGCGCACAGGCGCAGCCAGCGCGTCACGGTTGTCGCCACCTGCTGCTGATAGCAGATATCCCCCGCCAGAACGACATCCGCCTTTTTATAGGCGCAGGTTAAATCGACGCCCGAACAAATTTCGACAACAACCTGATTATGCGCGGCATTCATCTCGGCCGCTGCCAAAGCGAACGGGTCTATATCGACCGCCAGAACCGAATCCGCCCCCGCCTTCATCGCCGCGATCGCAACAAGACCGCTTCCGGTCGCGAAATCGACGACCCGCTTGCCGCGTACAACTTCCGGGTTATCCAAAATATGCCGCGCCATCCCCTGCCCGCCGGCCCAGGCGAAAGCCCAGAAAGGGGGCGGCAGGTTGTTTTGCTCCAGTTCAACTTCAGTCGCTTGCCACAAGGGCGTGACTTCGTCGGCCAGATAAAGTTCGACCTCCGGCACGAAGGGCGGCGCGGAAATCCGCGTCTGCGCGCGGATGAACCCGGCGGCATCGAAACTCATAACATCTTGCCCAGAACAATCGCCGCCAGAATAATCAGCCCGAAATTGCGGTTGGCCCTGAAACGTTTCAGGCAATCTTCGGGTTCGTCCGGCTTCCACAAAGTCAGTTGCACGGCGGCAAAACACCCCGCCGCAAGCAGCCCCCATTCGTATGTGCGGCCCAGCCCGGCGATCCATCCCGCGAGCGCAAGAAGCAACAAGGCCAGCACATAAAAAATCGCGACCCAGCGCGGCGAATGCTCGCCGAACAGAAGCGCGGTCGATTTGATCCCGACAGCAGCATCGTCGCGCGCGTCCTGATGCGCATAGATCGTGTCGTAGGCCAGCGTCCAGCACACGCCCGCCGCATACATAACGATATGGGCGGGGTCGATGCCGCCGGTCACGGCGGTGCTGCCGAGCAAAACGCCCCAGTTGAAAGTCAGGCCCAGAAAAAGCTGCGGCCACCATGTCACGCGCTTCATAAGCGGATAGGTGAAAACCAGCAGCAGCGACAAAGCGCCCGTCACGACCGTCGCCCGATTGAACAACATCAAAATGCCGAAGCCAACCAGCAACAAAGCGGCAAGAAAGATGACGGCCTGCGTCAGCGAAACTTCGCCGCTCGCCAATGGCCGCACGCGCGTGCGTTCGACGCGCGCATCAAGTTCGCGGTCGTAGATATCGTTGATCGTGCAGCCTGCGCCGCGCATGACCACCGCGCCGAGGCCGAACAAAAGCATGAACCACAAATTCGGGAACAAGGGCGCAGCCAGCGCAACGCCCCACCAGCAAGGCAGCAGCAAAAGCCACGTCCCGATCGGCCGGTCGAGCCGCATCAGCCGGGCATAGGGCCGCGCCCGTTCGGGCAATGCCGCGATCAGGCCGGTTTCGCGTATGTCGGTGAAAGGTTGCGTCATGACGCTTCTATAGCGCGCCGTGCGCGCAGAGTCTCGCTCTTCCTATTTTCCGCAAATCCGCTCAATCCACGCTTTTCAGCGCTTCCGGCATCTTCACCGTCGGCTCGCGTGTCGCCATCAACCCGCCCGGGCGCCAGACCATAATCAGCACCTTGCCTG
>JAGWKW010000174.1 GCA_028865155.1 Alphaproteobacteria bacterium | reverse complement strand
AAGACGGAAAAAGCGTCCGCCGTCCTCGAAAGCGCGGAACGCTGCGTCGAAATCGGCATCGACCCGGACGGGCCGGTCGCGCTGGCCAACCGCGACGGCTGCGATTTATGCAACCATAGCGGCTTTTTGGGCCGGACGCTTGCGCTCGAAGCCATGTTCCCGCCCGAAGACCAGGCCAGCCGACGCGCGATCACCGAAATGATGGTGTCCAACGTGTCCTCGTCGATCGTCGACGTGCCGGGCACGATCTATATGCCGCGCCGCCAGTCGATCATCGACCTTATCAACCGCAACGCCATCGACGCCAATATGGGCGCCGCGCTCCTGATCGAAGAAGCGGCCTCCATGCACGGCCACGGGTGACGGCATGAAGCTTTACCATGCCAAATACGCGCAAGTCCGCCACGGCGCGGTCGATATCATGGAGGACGATTTCTACCTGCCGGACCAGCGCGCGGTGCGGCGGCAGCTGCGCAACAACGGCTATTGGCCGATCAGGATCCGCGAGCAGAAACCGCCCCTGTTCGAATGGGCCGACACGCGGTCGCGGGCATGGCAAATCCAGCTTTTGCGCGCCTTGCGTTTTCAGGGCGCCACGGCGTCGGCCGGTACGGCGCTTCTCAACATCATCGAAGGCGAAACCGACCGCAAGCGCCGGATCGCCTTTTTGCCGACGCGCACGGTGCTGAAAGGGGGCGGTTCGTTTTCCGACGCCTTGCGCCAGCTGCGCCTGTTCGACGCCGCGACCATGGCGATCATCACGGCGGGCGAGCGCGCGGGCGACCTCAAGGGCGTCATCCAGCACGCGATCGAGCATACCGAGCAAAAAGGCAAGCAGATGAAGGTCATCATGTCGGTGCTCGGCTGGCTGTCCTTCGATATTTTCAACATCGTCAGCTTTATCTGGGCGGCGCAGTTCAGCTTCATCCCGTACCTGGAAAAACAGGGAACCAAGGCCACCGACCCCGCCGCGGTCGCGCATTTTCACCACGCAATTTCCCTTGCGAAATGGGTCAACGGCACGATGCTCGTTCTCGTCACGGCGCTTCTGATCGGCGGCGTCGCTTTTGCCATGATTTACTGGGCCAACCGGCACAAAACGGACCACTTCACCTCGAAAATCCTGATGAAGGTGCCGATCGTTTCGGTCTATTTGCGCAATGTCGCCATGAAGGAAAGCTGCAAGCTGATGCAGCGCCTGATCAAGGGCAAAGTGCCTCTGGCCGACGGGCTCGACATCATCATGGACGGCACGTACGAGCCTGCCGCGCGGCTTTACTGGAAGGAAAGCAAGGACCGCGTCATGGCCGGCGTCGAGCCGTCGCGCGCGCTGGCGCGCTGGCCTTTGAACAAGGGCGAGCGCGACCAGATCACGACCATCCAGTCGGTCGAACAGCTGGCCGAAGTGTACGAAGCGATTGCCGAAGAGCGCGGACTCATGGCAAAGTCGGATCAGCGCCGCGTCGCCATTCTTGGCATGGTGACGATGATGGCCATTTCCGGCGCTACCGTCCTGACGATGATCTACCTGCTGATGATCCAGAACCAGAGCTTCCTTGACAGTCTTAAAGGGTTGCGGCCGTAAATATGGGCAAAAGCATCGACGAACATATGAAACGCTTCGGTTTCGACCGGCTGATGGGCGGCCGCACGGACAAGGATGCCGGCAGCAGCCAAGAGGACGGCGCGTCTTCCGGCATCGTGTCGGAATCTTCCAGCTCGCTGATCAAGGCCTTGACGGGTTCGATCGGGGTCATCGGCGATTTCTACTTTCCGCCCGATATGATCGGCGGCACCTGCCCGCGCATCGCGGGCGACGAGGAGGAACTGGTCTGGAACGCTGCCGCCGAGGCCTGCGACACCGAGCGCGTCCACGTCATCTGGCAATCGTTCGAAAACCGCGTCTGGTATCTGGCGGTGCGCTCCTCGGACCTGGCTTCGCAGCCGAACTCGTGGTGCCCGCTCGCTTCGCTTTTGCCGTCGATGAAGGATGCGGCCACGCCGCCGGTCTGCTACACCTATTTCGGCGAAGAAACCGCCGTGCTGATGATCGTGATGTCCGACGCGCTGCAGGTTTTCCGCGGCACCGGCCCGGTCGTCCGCGCCAAGGCCGAGCGTACGGCGCGCGAACTCGGCGACGCGCCGATCGTCAACCTCGACCACGACCGCATAGAACAATTGACGCCGGCGCCGTGGTATTCGATGTCGCTGTTCGAGGACCGCGCGCGGCGCGTTCTGGCGACGCTGTCGGTCCTCGTTTCCCTGGTCGTGACGGGGGCGTCCTTTCTCGTCTGGCTGCTCGCGAACATGGCGATGGTGGCGACGCATCACGATTTGTCGGATGCGCTGCGCCAGACCAGGCAAAAATCCCTTGAAATGGTGCGCATTGCCGAAGGCACGCGAACCAGCCCCTTGCGCGAACAGATCCGCCGGTTTCTCGACGTCAATGACGGGCTTTTAGATCTGAACGGCTATCTCGATGTTTACGAAATCAAAAACGGCACGGCGCGCTGGCGCGCCGTCGTTCCGCCCAGCGCGACGGCCGCGCGCATCACCGCCCTGGGCGGCCAGAATATCGAGACGTCGAACCAGGGCGTCGTCATCGGCAACCGGGCCGAGGTCGTCTACGAAGCGCAGCAGAAGAGGTAGCGATGCGGGGCAACAACGCCAATCTGCTTCTCAAATTTTTGTCGCCGCGGCTGGTTGCCAAGGCGGTGGCGACGCTCGACAAGTCGACTGCCATCGTCGTCGGCATCTGCTGGGGCGTGGCGATGACGACCCTGGTCGTCACGCTGATCACGGTTCATGCCGCCATCGATGAACGGAAAGCGGCGGACGAAGCGATCGTTGCCGAACCCATCCTGCCTGTGGCCAAGACCGTCAAGATCGTCCCGGCAGAGGTGCGAAAGCTCATCGACCAGATGACCCGCCAGTTCCCGGACGTCAAATTCGAGGCGACGAACGGCGGCTCGATGATCATCAGGGGCGGCGACGGCAATAAGTTCCACGAATGGATATCGGCCCTCAGCTATATCGATACGATTTCCCCGCAATATCGCTGGTTACTCGACAGTTTTTGCGTCGGCCATTGCACGGGGCAGGATGTGATGCGGGCGGAAGTCTCGGGGCAGAAGGTGACGTTCAGTCTGCCCGAAAAATAGCCCCTTATGGCCTGCACGGCACAGGCGAAAGCGAATCGGAGGGAAATAGGAAGCATTTTCTTGACGTTAACGATTTGTGAAGGTTGTATACTAAGAATAAAGAATCATTATCTATACTGATGCTGTCTCTCTCGTTCGCTGAATTTTGGTTTCTTTTGTATGTAATACGGAACTTGGCTCGATATAACTGAACGATCCGGCATTGGGGTGACCATGCCGGTAACGCTGTTGCAGGGAGAAAGACATGGTACAATATCACGGGGAGCGGCATTTTGACCCGGAAGCGGGCATCGCCATCGGCCCCATTCTTTTCATTATCGCTATCCTTGCCATTCTTGCCG
>JAGWKW010000173.1 GCA_028865155.1 Alphaproteobacteria bacterium | reverse complement strand
GAGGAAGGCGTCGAGGTCCCCCCTATCCTTCTCGGCCAGCAATCGGGTTTCGACTGGCATCACATATCCTGATAATTCGGGCCGCCGCCGCCTTCGGGCACGCGCCAGTCTATATTCTGCGTTGGGTCTTTGATGTCGCAGGTTTTGCAATGCACGCAATTTTGCGCGTTGATCTGCAGGCGCGGCGCTTCGCCGTCGCGGACGATTTCATAGACCCCCGCCGGGCAATAACGGGTTTCGGGCGCGTCGTAGATTTTAAGATTCACGTCGATCGCCACGGCAGGGTCGCGCAGATGCAAATGGGCGGGCTGGTCTTCTTCGTGGTTCGTGTTCGACAAAAACACCGACGACAGCCGGTCGAAGCTGATAACGCCGTCGGGTTTCGGATAATCGATTTTCGCGCAGAACCGCGCGGGCTTGAGCGTGATATTGTCGGCATGGTTATGCAGCGTCCACGGCGCGCGCCCGCGCAGCAGCACATTGTCGATTGCGGCATAAAGCAATCCTGCCCACAATCCCGCATGGAACGCGGGGCGGATGTTGCGCACGCGGTAAAGCTCGTCCCACAGCCACGACCCTTCGAGCCGCATGCGGTAATCCATCACTTCCGCGCCATCGCCGGTCAGATGGTCGAACAAAGCCTCGGCCGCGACGATACCGGATTTCATCGCCGTATGGTTGCCCTTGATTTTCGGAACATTCAAAAAGCCCGCCGCATCGCCGGCCAGAAGCCCGCCGGGGAAAGTCAGCTTCGGCACCGACTGAATGCCGCCTTCGCTGAGCGACCGCGCGCCGTAGGAAAGCCGCTTGCCGCCTTCCAGTAACGCCCGGATATGCGGATGCTGCTTGAAGCGCTGGAATTCTTCGAACGGCGACAGATACGGATTTTCGTAATCCAGCCCGACGACGAAACCGATCGAAACCAGATTCTTTTCCCAATGGTAAAGCCACGACCCGCCATAGGTGCGCGCATCCATCGGATAACCGACCGTATGCTGCACAAGGCCGGGGCTGTGTTTAGCCGGGTTGATTTCCCAGATTTCCTTGATCCCCAAACCGTAAGTCTGCGGATCGCAGCCGTCGCGAAGCTTGAATTTCTCGAACAGCATTTTGGTCAGGGAGCCGCGACAGCCTTCCGCGATAACGGTTTGCCGCGCGCGCAATTCAACGCCGCGCGTGAACCTGCCGCCCGGCTGCCCGTCCTTGCCGATGCCGACATCGCCCGTGGCCACGCCAGCGACGCGGCCGCGTTCGTCGTACAAAATCTCGGCAGCCGCGAAGCCGGGATAAATTTCGACGCCAAGGCTTTCCGCCTGCGCCGCCATCCAGCGCGCGAGCCTGCCGAGGCTGACGATGTAATTGCCGTGATTACGCATAGGAGGCGGCACGGGCAAACGCCACGCCTTGCCGCGCGTCAGGAAAAACATCCGGTCTTCGACCGCGGGCACATCGAGCGGCGCATCCATAGTGCGCCAGTCGGGAAACAGTTCATCAAGCGCGCGCGGCTCCAGCACCGCGCCGGACAGCAGATGCGCGCCGACTTCGGAACCTTTGTCGATCACGCAGACCGAAAGCTCGCGCCCTTTTTCCCGGGCCAGCTGTTTCAATCTTATCGCGCAGGACAGGCCTGCAGGCCCGGCGCCGACGACCAGAACGTCGTAGGACATGGACTCGCGCGGGGTCTGTTCGGCGTCGGACATGGAACAAGCCTAGAAGAAAATAGATAGGAAAAGGTAAACCGCGCGCCGTTGACGCGCCTATCTGCCGTTAGCGCCTGAAATCCGGACGAAACCCGGATGGCGAATGTCTACTGACCCGTCGGGCCGCTTGGGCTGAGGCCGGGCTTCATGCCGAAACCGGGTTTCTGTTTCTGCTTGAGGCCGCGCGCATCGTTGCCGCGCGTTCGGGCAAATTCGCGCACGGCGCTGCGTCCGGCATCGATCACCGCATTGACGACGGTGAACCCTTTGCTGTCGCCGCTGGAATTTTTGGCGAAATTCACGACCAGATTGGCCGACGCGCGCAGTTTTTCCGAAAAGAATTCGACCACGGCATCCATCAGCTCGTTAACGTCGAGCTGGCGAAATTCGGCCACGACCCGCTTCATCATCTGCGCGGAAAGCTTGATGCCGCCGCCCGCGCCGGCGCCCGCCTTGCCGCGGCCGAAACTGTCCGCGTCGCCTTCGCCCGTATCGCCGCCTTTCTTGCGGCGGGCTTGGAAGTCTTCGTCTTCGGTCATGTCGGTCATAAGAGGGGTTCCCCGATAAATGTTTTATTCGTCAATGGGTTTGCCGTTTTTCAAATGCAGAAAGCTTGTATCGTAACCTTCAACCGGTTTTTTATTTTCCATACGAATTATAAGGATCTTACTTATTTTCAGCAAGAAGTTATGCATTTCCTCGGTCGCCTCCCAGTCGATGGGATAGGTGCTACCGGTGTCGAAAATGATCTCAAGCCGTTTTTTATCAACATGATAGCCGACCCAGAGCGGCGTCGCCTCAAAGGGTTCGTCGTGGACAAGGCACATCTTTCCACGGGCGTTAACGACTAGACCTATATTCACGGGCTTAAAGCTCCAAACCGGTTCTCTGGAAGGGCAAAATCACTGAATCTTGGCCCACAGATGGTTAAAGTCTGATGAATCTTTATTAAGCGGTTTTACGCCGCGCCTGAAGGGCGGCAGCCAGCGTTCCATCGTCAAGATAGTCCAGTTCGCCGCCGACCGGAAGCCCATGCGCGAGACGCGACACGGCAACGCCCGTCGGCTGCAATCGTTCGGCGACATAATGCGCCGTCGCCTGCCCTTCGACCGTGGCGTTCAGCGCAAGGATGACTTCGCGCGTTTCCCCGGCATCGATGCGGGTCAGAAGTTTTTCGATGCGCAAATCGGCGGGGCGAATGCCTTCGAGCGCCGACAGGGTGCCGCCCAGAACATGATAAAGCCCGCGAAACGCATGGCTGCGTTCGAGCGCCCATAGATCGGCGACATCTTCGACCACGCAGATCAACCCGCGGTCGCGGCCGCGATCGTTGCAAATCTCGCACGGATCGGTGCCGCCCAGATTGCCGCAGGTGCCGCAGCCTTTCACATCCTGCGCGGCGCGGGTCATCGCTTCGATCAGCGGCAGCATCAAAGCCTCGCGCCGTTTGAGCAAATGCAAAACCATCCGCCGCGCCGAACGCGGCCCCAGCCCCGGCAGCCGGGCGAGATGTTTCATCAATTGGTCAAGCGGCGACATGGGCGTCCCTGATATGGGCGTCCTCGATCGGCGCGCCAGCAAGCCGCGTCAGATTCCGCCTGATCTCGTCTGACGGCGTCACCGGCTGGCGCGTTTCGGCGTCGATGAAAACGAACACATTGCGCGACAGGGCTGTGCATTCGCCGTCGGGCGTAAAAGCGGCCAGCGCCACCGTGACCGAGCTGTTGCCCCATTTTTCGATGGCGAGGCCGATATCGATATCGAGCGGGAAATGCATCTCGCGCTCGTTCACGACGACCGACAAT
>JAGWKW010000004.1 GCA_028865155.1 Alphaproteobacteria bacterium | reverse complement strand
AATGCCCAGGCACGAGGTGAAAAGCGGAAAGGCATTTTCATGTGCGTATAAAGCCGTGCGCTCGAAACGCATGTCAAAACATTCGGTGCAGCGTTCGCCGCGTTCCGGCTCCCATTCCAGCCCTTTGACGCGCGCGAACCAGTTTTCAGTATCGTAATCGGCGTCGACGAAAGGGATGCCGTTCTTTTCCTCAAAATGGATGTTTTCCTCTTTGCGGATTTCATATTCCTCGCGCGGATGGATATTGGGGTTGTAAAAATAAACGGTCAAGTCGAGGCCCGAGGCCAGCATCGCCTCGATCACCTCGCCCGAACAGGGCGCACAACACGAATGTAAAAGCACGCGCGTCGCCCCGCCCGGAACGGGGAGCCTGAGACGCTGTTTGCTTACTTCTTGAACCAGTCCCATATCGACCATTTCTTCTTGGCTTCCGACGTTTTGGTGGCAGACGCGGATGTTTCAGCCTTCGGTGCAGCTGCGGGCTTCTCCGAAGCCGCCGGGGTCTTGGCTGTTTTATCCGAGGTCGGGGCGGCAAGCTCTTTTGATTTTTCCGGCGCGGGTATTACGACTGACTTCTCCGGTACAGGCGTTACGACCGACTTTTCTTCCGCTTTCATTTTTGCTTTCGCCTTGGCCGGCATCTTTTCGGCTTCGTAAGCGGCGACGGGCATATTGAGCGTCAGGTTGGGCGCACGGCGAAAATAAAGCGTGACGGTAATGACTTCACCGATTTTCGGTTTCTTCGCCTCGGAAAAACGAAGCCATTTATCATCATGCGAAAAGGTTAGGCTTTTGCCAGCTGGGATTGTTTCGACGAGCGGATTGTTGGCCGGCTTACCGTCTCTGCCCCACATCATTTCGGCGACGCCGGAGCTTTCCCACCCCGTTCCCGCGCCGATCAGGACATCGTCGACTTTGCCCTTGTTCTTGAGTGTCATGGAAATGTCGAGTGCTTTACCTTCATAGACCAGACGATAGTCGCTTACGGTTATGCTTCCTTCTGTCACATCTCCCTTGCTGGCCTTGCGCGGCGCTTCATGGGTTTTGCGCTCGGGCGTCAGGGCAAAAAAAGGCTTGGGCGCGGGCTTCTCGTCGGATTTGCTTTTCACTTCCGTCTTGGCTTCGGTTTTTGCCATGGCTGCGTGCGGCGCAGCAACAGCCAGGGCCAGGATCGCTGCGGTGAACAGGGTGCGCGCGTCGGTTTTCATGTCTCGATACCTCCGGTTGGAAAAGCCGGGCCGATCATCGCGAAAAAAACCGGTCAAGGCAAGGGGGCAAGCGACCGTCTCTGGCTGCTTGCCTTGCGATGGTCAATCCTTGTCGGAATTGGTCGAGCCCGAAGACGAGCTGCGCCGCGCGATCGTTGCGCGCTGTACCACGGGGCCGGAACCGCCGCCATTCTCGTTGCCGCCGCTTGAGCCCATGCTGTCGAAGAAATCCGCGTTGGTTTTCGAGTATTTGAGCTTGTCGAGCAGAAATTCCATCGCGTCGGTCGTGCCCATCGGCAGCAGCACGCGGCGCAGCACCCACATTTTCGACATCGTCGTCTTGTCGACGAGCAATTCTTCCTTGCGCGTGCCGGACTTGGTGATGTCGATGGCCGGGAAGGTACGGCGGTCGGACAGTTTGCGGTCGAGGATGATTTCCGAATTGCCCGTTCCCTTGAACTCTTCGAAAATGACTTCGTCCATACGGCTGCCGGTGTCGATGAGCGCGGTCGCGATGATTGTGAGCGAACCGCCTTCCTCGATATTGCGCGCCGCGCCGAAGAAACGCTTCGGGCGTTGCAGCGCGTTGGCATCGACGCCGCCGGTCAGGACCTTGCCCGACGAAGGCACGACGGTTTTGTTGGCACGCGCGAGGCGCGTGATGGAATCCAGCACAATGACGACGTCGCGCTTGTGCTCGACCAAGCGCTTGGCTTTCTCGATCACCATTTCCGCGACCTGGACGTGGCGTGTGGCCGGTTCGTCGAAGGTCGAGCTGATAACCTCGCCCTTGACCGAGCGCGCCATGTCGGTGACTTCTTCGGGGCGTTCGTCGATGAGCAAAACAATCAGATAGACTTCGGGATGGTTGGTCGTGATCGCATGCGCGATATTCTGCATCATCACGGTCTTGCCGGTACGCGGAGGCGCTACGATCAACGCGCGCTGGCCTTTGCCCAAGGGGCAGACAAGGTCGATGATCCGCGAGGTATATTCTTTCTTGGCCGGATCCGGAATCTCAAGCTTCAGATGCTGGGTCGGATAAAGCGCGGTCAGGTTGTCGAAGCCGATGCGGTGCCTTGCTTTTTCCGGTTCCTCGAAATTGATTCTGCCGACCTTGAGCAGGGCGAAATACCGCTCGCCTTCCTTGGGCGCGCGAATTTCGCCTTCGACCGTGTCGCCCGTGCGCAGGTTGAATTTGCGCACCTGGCTCGGCGAGACATAGATATCGTCGGGGCCGGGCAGGTAATTGGCTTCGGGCGAGCGCAAAAAACCGAACCCGTCGGGCAGGACTTCCAGCACGCCTTCGCCGGTGATGGTGGTATCGGCCTGTTCGCCCACCACCTTCAGGACGGCAAACAGCATGTCCTGTTTACGCATCGCGGACGCGCCTTCGATGCCGAGTTTTTCGGCCATGACCAGCAGTTCGGCCGGGGTCTTGGCTTTCAATTCACGTAAATTCGTCGATGTCATTTTATCCTTCGCTAATCGGGAATATGGCGCGTCTGTCCGTTATTTTCTGGATTGTCGCTTGCCGAGGGGGATGGGGTTCCGGCGCTTTCAAAATCGTACGGCTGATAAAATCACCGCACCGGAACTGGCTCTTCATAAACCGAAACACGGCCGCAAGTCAAGAAATCCTTGCGGCAGGGGCGTTAACCATAACATCGCCCTACGACCAAGGCTGCACAACGATCATGATGACAATGATAATCATCAGGGCGGTCGGGACTTCGTTGAGGGCGCGGTAAAAATGCGCCGAATGAATATTGCGGTCTTCGGCGAAGGCGCGGCGGTAGTGGGCCAAAAGGCCGTGCAGCGTCACCATGCATAAAACAGCGGCGAGTTTTACATGCATAAAGGTCTCGCCCAGAATGCCGGGATTGATCGTCAGCATCCAGATGCCGAAAACGAAGGTCGAAACCATCGCCGGGTTGATGATGCCGCGCAGCAGGCGGCGCTCCATGACCTTGAGCGTTTCGGAAAGCTCGGAACCCCGCTGGGTGTCGGCGTGATAGACATAAAGGCGCGGCAAGTAGAGCATACCCGCCATCCAGGCAATAACGGAAATGATGTGAAGCGCCTTGAGCCATTCGTAAGACATGGGAAAAACCTTTACGCGCGCAGACAGCCGGAAAATTTGTGTGGACAAATTCGCGCAGACGGCCCTGAAAGGCAAGCCCCTTCGACAAGTCGCGCAAGACCTTCGATAAAAGCGGGCGCAGTTCCAACGGCCGGGGTTGAGGCGAAGAACGGAACGCCACATTTGCCTGCAAGCGCACGATATTCAATGTCGATTTCGACCAATGTTTCGGAATGGTCGGACACAAAAGCGACAGGAACGAGGACAAGCGGTCTTTTTTCCGCGCCTGCCCGGCGAATTTCGTCGTCGGTCGCAGGACCGATCCATTTCAAAGGCCCGACACGGCTTTGGAAACATAAAACGCTGTCGAGATTTTCGATGGCCAGTTCATGCCGCAGAGCTTCGACCGTCTGCGCGCATTGCGCGGCGTAGGGATCTCCTGCCTTGACGATTTTTTCCGGCAGCCCGTGGGCGGAAAACAAAATGCGGGGGTTCCCGTGTTTTTTCGCTTCGTCGTAAGCGGGGCGTACAAATGCGGCTACCGCGTGAATGAAGCCAGGTTCTTCGGAGTAACAGCAGACTTCGCGCGTCTGGATGTCGAGTTTCTGCCGGCACGCGGCGCGGCGCCAATCGTCGAAGCTCGATTGTGTCGTCGTGGTCGAAAACTGCGGATAAAGCGGAAGCAGGACGATTTCGTCGGGCGCAAAAGCCTTGACGGCATGGGCCGCGCCGTCGGCAAAAGGATGCCAATAGCGCATGGCGATAAAACATTTGTAAAGCGTATCGCCCCTGGCATTAAGCGCTTGCGTCAGAATATCGGCCTGTGCTTGCGTATTCTTGAGGATCGGCGAAGCGCCGCCGATTTTGGCATAAATCTCGCGCGCGATGGGCGCGCGGCGCGTGGAGATGAGCTTGGCGATCAAATAACGGATTGGTTGCGGCGCACGGATGATGGCTTTGTCGTTGAACAAATTGAACAAGAAAGGCTCAACCGCTTCGGGCGCATCTGGTCCGCCGAGGTTGAACAGGATGACGGCGATTTTTTTCATATCCGGAAATTTCTGACCTGCTCGACGAGCGCAGAAACGTTTTCGACCGGCGTTTGAGGCACAACGCCATGGCCGAGATTGAAAATATGGCGCGGGCCAAGCGCATCGAGGATGCATGCCGCCGCGCGTTTCATGCCTTCGCCGCCGCGAACCAGAAGTTCGGGATCGAGATTGCCTTGCAACGGCTTGACGGTTTGGAGTTCGCGTTTCGCATAATCGAGGGCAACCGATGGATCGATGCTTAAGGCATCGACGCCTGTTTGTTCGATATAAGGCCTGTATCCGTCGCCCGCTTCGCGCGGGAAGCCGATGATCGGGATTTCGGGATATTTTTTCTTGAGGCGCGAAACAAGTTTACGTGTCGGCGCAATGATGAAATGGGCGAAATCCTCGCCTTTCAAGGATCCCGCCCAGCTGTCGAAAATCTGCAAAGCTTCGGCCCCGGCTTCAATTTGTGCGGCAAGATAGGTTTCGCTTGCGTCGATAAGCTTTTCGATCAGCGTGTCAAGCTTCCCCGGCTCATTTGCAGCCCATGCCCTGGCTGCGGCGAAATCATTTTTGCTGTTGCCGTCGATCATATAGCAGGCAACCGTCCAAGGCGCGCCGCAAAAGCCGATCAAGGTTGTCGGCATGCCGGACAGGGATTGTTTGACGCGGCGAACGGTTTCAAAAACCGGCGCAGCTTTTTCGGAATTATATTCGAGAACGGAGATCGAAGCCTGATCGGAAACTGTCTGCAAAACCGGGCCTTCGCCTTCGCGGAAATCGAGGGACAAACCGAGTGCCATGGGAACGATCAGGATGTCGGAAAAAAGGATGGCGGCATCCATGTCGAAACGGCGGACGGGCTGAAGGGTTATTTCGGTCGCCAGGTCTGGCGTCAAACACATGTTAAGGAAATTTTTAGATTTGGCCCTTATTTCCCGGTACTCTGGAAGGAAACGCCCTGCCTGGCGCATGAGCCAGACCGGAATGTGTTCGGGAATCTGTCCGCAAAGAACATCGAGGATCGGTTTACGGATTCTATTCACGCGCGTTTTTCCTTTATCTTAATTTTATATTAAAGAGTAGGGGTAAGTAGTTGGTATAGGGGAAGATGGGGATTAAATACAGGAAAAGAATATACAAATTTTGTTCAGCAAGGTGCGTTCGTTTATTGATCAAAAGTTAAATTAAAACTTTGTTAGTAAATTATTCTTAACCAGTTATTAGGAATTGTCTTGACGTCCCTGTGGATCATGGGGGCGATTTTCAGTTTTTTATCCCGGCTTTCCACAGACAGCCTGTGTTTTTTATTCCCGGAAAAGGAAATGGTGGAAAGCCAAAGCCTGATGGGGGAAAAAAAGAAAGGAATGCGCAAGAGCGCAACTTATCCCCACGATTCCGCTTTATACAGAGAAGGCGATGAAGTAAGCGGTAGAGAATAGACTTTTCAACGACCTTATCTTGCGCGCTCTTTGCCAACATGGCTTTTCAGCTCCATCTTGTATCGGATTCGACCGGCGAAACCATCGGCGCGGTGGCGCGCGCCTGCCTCGCTCAGTTCGAAGGCACCGATATCACTGAGCATGTCTGGAACCTTGTTCGCACGCCGCGCCAGCTCAAAACGGTCATCGCGGGCATTCAGGAAAATCCCGGCCTTGTCCTTTACACTTTCGTCGATGAAGAATTGCGTGAAACGCTTGAGGAAGCCTGCCGCGCGGACAAAATTTCTTGCGTGTCAGTGCTGAAGCCGGTCCTGCATGGCATGGTCGACCTGTTCGGACACAAACCGACCCATATGCCGGGCAAGCAGCATTCACTCGACGAAAGCTATTTTGCGCGCATCGATGCGATGGATTTCGCGATGGCGCAGGATGACGGCCATGGCATCGAGCGGCTGCGTGACGCCGATGTCGTCATTCTGGGCGTGTCACGCACATCGAAAACGCCGACCTGCATTTATTTGGCGGGGCGCGGTATCCGCGCCGCCAATATCCCGATCGTGCCCGGCATTCCGTTGCCATTCGATATTGATACGCTGAAAAAACCCCTTGTCGTAGGCTTGACCAAGGATCCTGACAGCCTCATCGCGATCCGCCGCAGCCGCCTGCATTTACTAAGCGAAAAGCGCGATACTGCCTATGTCGACCCCGAAAAAGTGCGTGCCGAAGTTATGGAGGCGCGGCGCTTCTTCGCGCGCATCGGCTGCCCAATCATCGACGTGTCGCGGCGCTCGATAGAAGAAACGGCGGCGGAAATTATGATGCTGCTTGCGAAGAAGAAGGAGTCTTCGGCGCAATTAAGCATCCTTTGATAAGCAGTTCGACAACGGACGGGTCGGCGAGCGTTGAAACATCTCCAAGGTTTTCCGCCTCTAGCGCGGCGATTTTCCGTAAAATACGCCGCATGATCTTGCCGGATCGCGTTTTCGGCAAAGCCGGCGCCCACTGGATATAATCGGGAGTCGCAATAGGACTGATCGTGTGGCGGATCGTCTCGACCAGCTCTTTGCGCAATCCGTCGCTGCCGTCGATCCCGTTCTTCAGCGTCACATAGACGTAAATGCCCTGGCCTTTGATGTCATGCGGGCAGGCGACGACAGCAGCCTCGGCCACCGCTTCATGCGCAACGCAGGCGCTTTCGATCTCGGCCGTGCTGAGCCGGTGCCCCGCGACATTGATGACGTCGTCGACGCGCCCCGTTATCCAGTAATAACCGTCTTCGTCGCGCCTGCAGCCGTCGCCGGTGAAATATATGCCTTCATAGGGGGCGAGATAGGTTTTGACGAAACGTGCATGGTCGCCATAGATCGTGCGCATCATGCCGGGCCATGGTTCGGCAATGCATAAAACGCCTTCGCAGGCGCCATGCACGACATTGCCTGCGCTGTCGAGGATGACGGGTTTGACGCCAAAGAAGGGTCGCGTTGCCGATCCGGGTTTGAGCGTGATCGCGCCTGGAAGCGGCGCAATCATGTGGCCACCGGTTTCGGTTTGCCACCAGGTGTCGATGACCGGGCATTTGCCGTTGCCGATTTCGCGGTAATACCAGAGCCAGGCTTCGGGATTGATCGGCTCGCCGACCGACGCGAGCAGGCGCAAGGAACTACGGCTCGTTTTGCGCACCCAGCCTTCGCCCTCGCGCATCAGCGCGCGGATCGCGGTCGGCGCGGTGTAGAAGATATTGACCCTATGCTTGTCGACGATCTGCCAGAAACGCGACGGATCGGGATAGGTCGGCACACCCTCATACATAAGCGTCGTCGCGCCGTTGGCGAGCGGGCCATAAACGATATAGCTGTGCCCGGTGATCCAGCCGATATCCGCGCCACACCAGTAGGTCTCGCCGTCATGGTAGTCGAGAACCCATTTATGCGTTAGCGCCGCGTACAGAAGATAGCCGCCGGTTGTGTGCAGCACGCCTTTGGGCGTGCCGGTCGACCCCGACGTGTAGAGGATGAAAAGCGGGTCCTCGGCGCTCATTTCCTCGGCTTTGCAATGGGGGGGAACTTTATCCATCTCCTCATGCAGCCAGACATCGCGCCCTGCCTGCCACGGCACACAACCGCCGGTGCGCCGTACGGTGAGACATTTTTTCACCTCGGGGCAGGAAGCGATGGCCTCGTCCATGTTGGCCTTGAGCGACACGCGCTTGCCGCCGCGCAAACCTTCGTCCGCCGTGATCACGAGCTTCGCGCCGCAATCGATGATGCGGTCGCGCAAGCTGTGCGGAGAAAAGCCCGCGAACACGATCGAATGGATCGCGCCGATGCGCGCGCAGGCCAGCATCGCATAGGCCGCTTCGGGGATCATCGGCAGATAAACAACGACCCGGTCGCCGCGCACGACGCCATGGCGTTTGAGAACGTTGGCAAAGGCGCCGGTTTTTTCGCTCAGTTCTTTATAGGTGATGCGCTGCGCGGGTTCGTTCGGATCGTCAGGCTCCCAGATAATCGCGATTTGATTGGCGCGGTCGGGCAGATGGCGGTCGATGCAGTTGGCGGCGGCGTTGAGCGTGCCGTCTTCGAACCATTTGATATGCGCGTTGCCGGTAAAGCCGCCGCTGCGGATTTTTGTGTAGGGGCGGATCCAGTCGAGATATTTGCCTTGTTCGCCCCAGAAAGTTTCTGGCTCGACTGTCGATTGCGCATACATGGATTCGTAGGTCTCGGCATCGATCCATGCGGCTTTGGCTGCGGCGGGAGAAACGGGAAACAAATCGGACATGGCCGGCCCCTTTCTTTTCGGCCATTTTAACGCAACAAGGTTTATTCTGTATTGAAAAATCCCTTGTGCGGCGCAGCAATTCGCACGTCCCGGAAGGATTATTGCATCAGGAGCCCAAACAGCGCGCGTAGCACGGCCGCGCATATCAGGATAATCGCAAGCAGGCTGCTGATCGATGCCGCGGTCGGCTTGCCCGCGCTGCGCACGATGCTGTCGCGGTTGCCGAGCTTGGCCTCGAGTCCGACGATTTCCTTTTGCGTGTTCAGGTGCAAAAGCCGCGCCGCGATGAATTCTTGCCGGTCGCGTTCGATGCGGCGCGGATCGTCGATCAGGCGCAAAAGAGTGGGCAGGCTTCCGTCGGCGACTGCTTCCTTGACCTGTTTATGCAGGCGGTCGCGCAAGGATTTGCCAAGGAAGCGGCGCAGCGCCGGTTCGATGAAAGGCACAAGCCAGCCTGCCAGGTGCGGCAGCCTTTCGGGTCCGTGCCGGTACTGAAGTTCGGAAAACAACGATAAAAGCGCAACGCCGCGCCGCGACGAGCCGTCGGGCCCGCCGAGCGCCGCAAACATGGCCTCGCCCCGTTTTTCGCGCGATAGCATGAAAGCGGCAATGTGGCGGTCGATCGGTTCGCTGGGGCGGTTTCCGGACGCGGCGACGCGTTCGAGCGCGGGCAGAAGCGTTTTGGGAGACATGACATATTGTCCTTTGAGCATCGGGCTCAGGCAAGGTGCGCCGGTGTCGAGCTCATAGACGACGCGCTCGACGCCGCTGCCGAACGACGTTTTTTCAAGTACGCCCTTCATCCGGTCGAAAAGCTGGAGCAGGGCAATCTGTTCCGGGCCGATCTCGCGCTGCGCCTCGATCCACAGCCCGGCTAGGCGGCTCGCGATGATTTCGCACAAAACGGGGATGTTGCCGCCACTTCCAGCCGCCGCCCCTTCGGCCAGAAGCGGCGCGAGGCCTGCCGGCATGACCGCAAGGCCGCGGTAGCGGATCGGCGCGGCGCTGTCGAGCGCGATGCAGACGCGGGCGACGAGCTGCTCCTCATAATGCGCGCTCTTGCCGCTTTGCTTGAGCTCGTCGAGAATTCCCTTGATTTGGTTGGCGCGTTCCTCGTCGTTGAGGGCGCGGCGCAGCCATTTGTCGAGACCGTCATTTTCGATCAATTTGGCCGCCTCGGAAACATTCGCGGCCAGCGCGCAGGCCAAGGGCGCCGTTTGCCAGTAATTTTTGCCTTCGAATTCGAGGTGGCGCGCGCCGCGCCGCCCGGCATCCGAGTTTTTCGGCGTCATGCGCCGTCCGCTCAGCCATTGTTCGAGGTTGGCTGCCGTCCAGCGCTGGCGCGCATCGTCGACCAGAAGTCCGCGCAGAATCTCGATATGGGTCGGCGACAGGCGTTGCGCGCCGACCAGGGTGCCGAAACTGCCGCGCTGCATCTTCGCGTCGATGATCTCGGCGTCGTTCATGCCCTGCATCGGATTTTTGCCAAGAACCAAAAGCGCGAGCGTCACGCCGAAAGCATAGCAATCGTCGGCATGGGTGCCGCGCCCGCGCCCCATGGGCGTGGCCAGAGCGCGCTCGATCGGTTCGAACAAAACCGGCTGGCCCACGCCGCCCGGCGCCGACAGGCACTCGCCGATTTGCGGCGGCGCCGCGTTGCCGATGCGCCAGAAAATATTGTTGGGCCTGATCCCGTTGTGCACGATGCCTGAAGCGCTGAGCGTAGCCAGCGCGTCGATCATCGGCATGATGAAGTGGTGGTTGATGGCGTCTTCGCTCAAGGGTGTGCGGGTTTCGTCGATATCGGTCATCATGCGGGGCGCGAGCGGCCTTTGGTAGACGATGGCATAGGCGCGCCCACCGTCAGGCCAGTCAACGACGCCGCTTTCGACGAAGCGGATGATATGGGGGTTGTCGAGCCCACGCAGCGTGTTGAGATCTTCGGGGCGCGGCAGCAGGCTCGAAAGGCAGATGATGGCAAAAAGATCGGCCGAAGCCTCGGTCCTGAACCGCGCTGCGTAGGCCTTGCCGCCCGCTGCGTCGAGGTCGGGCAGCGGCATGGTCGGGAAAACCTCGACGCGACCGCTCAGGGGAACGCTTTCGACGCCGTTCAGGTTTTTCTGGGGTTCAGAGGCCATAGGACAACCGGAGAGGAAGGCTCGACTTTAAATGATTTTCTATGCCAAGGGAAAGGCTTGTTTTGCGCGGGCCATGCGCAGGCTGGCATGTTCATCGAAAGACGGGATCGCGCAAAGAAGATCGTCTTGCCACAGGGCTGGCAATGACGCGCGCGCGCGGCCCTGTGGGATGTGGCGACGCAATCCCGGCGCAAGCCGGTCGAGGAGATCATGCGGCGGGTTGCCGAGCGCGCGCAGCGTATACGCGGCGTTTTTATCCGGCCCATGCCCGTATACGATCCAGCGCCTGTCCCATAAAAGCGGCTTGTTCGTGTGGAACGGCAGAGCTTCGGTTGCGGCGGCAGGTTCACGCATGATGTGCGCGCTTCCAGTCGCAACCGAAATCAGGCAGCCGTAAAAAGTGCGCACCGTTTCTGCCGGTGTGGCACAAACCGCGCCGAGCAGACTAGCAAGCCCTGCGCGTTCGGGCGGATGCCTGCCGTCATGGATGAAAGTCAAAGAAGAAGCGAGCGCACGCATGGCGATGGCGTGTGGCACAGTGCAGAACGAAGCGCGGTCGAGCCGTAATGTGCCGCCGGCTTCGACGTTCGCCGCCGCGCGCAGGAAGTCCCGCGCATAATGGTCGAGCGCGGATGCGGTCTCAGTTGCGCGCGCGCCAAGATCGAGCAGTGTTTCAACTGTCAGCCCTTCGGTTTCGAGCAGCGGCAGGATTTTGCGCAACCGCCCGCGCGCGAATTTTTCCGACGCGTTGCTTGGGTCGATGACAAAGTCCAGATTTTCCGCGCGGCAGGTTGCAACAAGGCGCGCTTTGGGAACGGACAGAAAGGGGCGCAGCAGGCGGATATTTTCGCGTGCCGTTTGGGCCGCCATGCCCGCAAGCCCGTCGGGGCCGCTGCCTTTGGCGAGGCGCATCAAAATCGTTTCGGCCTGGTCTTCGCGGTGATGCGCAAGCAAAAGATCACGCGCGCCATGGCGACGGCAGGCGTCGAATAACAGCCGGTAACGCGCGTCTCTCGCCTGCTCGTGCAGGCGGCGCGCGATCCCTTGATGCTCCCAGCGCAAGATTTCGCTTCGCAGGCCGAGCGCCTCAAGCCGCGCTTTGACGCTTTCGGCTTCCTCGGCGGATTCGGCGCGCAGCCCATGATCGACGATCAGGGCGATACATTCGGATTCGCGTTGCGCAGCCCATCGTTGCGCGCAGAAAGCCAGCGCCATGCTGTCGGGGCCGCCCGAAACGGCAAGCGCGATTTTTCCCTGAAGGGCAAAGGGCTCCAGAAGGGCGCCGAACTCTTCAATGCCGAGAGGCGCGGCGGGCGTTCCGTCCGCCCTGTTCAGTGCGGCGGGCATTTGAGGCGGTTGAGCTCGTCGGCGGCGCGTGCCCTTATGGTCGGCGCGGCGTGCGGGTATTTGGTTTTCAGCTCATGCAGAGTGACGCAGGCGTCGGTCTTTTTGTGCAGCGCGGATAAAGACATCGCCAGCTTGAGCAGGCTGTCGGGCGCCTTGTTGCCGCGCGGCGCCTGCTGGTAGGCGTCGGCGAACGCGACGGCGGCTTCGGCGAATTTCGCGCGGACATACAAAGTTTCCCCGTACCAATATTTGGCGTTATCGATGAGTTTGTCTTTCGGGTTTTTATCGATGAAGGCCTTGAACGCTTTTTCGGCGGCCGGATAATTGGCCTGGCGCAGCAGGCCGAACGCGCGCTCATATTGCTCTTTCGGGGTCAGGCCGTAACCGGGCGGCACGGCGGGGAGCGGCGGCGCTTTCGGGTTGTCGGTGGCGCTTGTGACCTTGCCATCCTGCATCTTAAGCGAGCCGAGCGTGCCATTGACCGGTGCGCTGGACGCGGTCGGCGAAAGATTGGTATGCGCCGCTTCCGGCGACTCCGCCTGGCCGGTTCCTTCGCCGGTCGCGCCGGCCTGCTGCTGGGCCAGCGCGGCCTGCTTGGTTTCAAGCGCGGTCAGGCGCGCGTCTGCATCGGTCTGGAAGCGCTGCAAAGCCTGATTCAGCCGATTGACGTCGAACTGGGTTTGCTCGATCCGGCCGTTGAGGTCGCGCATCTGGTCTTCGAGCGAGGAAATGCGCGTCTCAAGCTGTGTCGAGACCATGGGCGCGGTGTTGTCGTCCTGCGCTAGCGCCGGTTGTGCGGCAAGCAGGAGAGCGAAGGCGAACAGGAAAAAGCGGACGGATTTCATGATCTCACGGGAACGAAAAAACGGCGTTCCCGCGAGTCTAGAGCATTTTCCCAGCGAGGGAAAGAAACAGATAAACGCGCTTTAGCTTGCGGCGGCGCCGACTTTGCGACGGCGGCCCCGGCGCGGAATATCGGCGAAATTCTGCAGGATGCCGGCGGGGACTTCGTCGCCGCGCAATTCGGTCAGGGCTCTTTTCAGCGTGATTTTTTCGCGCAGATCGTCCTGGTCGCCGATGCTCATGATGGCAAGGCGGTTTTCGATCAAGTCGCTTAAAACTTCAATGCTGGCGCGGGACAGGGTCATGGCCGTCTCCATAAAAAATAAGTTTTTAAAAAATGTCTCTCTAATGTCTCCATTATTTATCTAAAATGTTAAATATCGATGAAGTTCACGACTAAAAACGCAAATTTATGATGATGTTTCAAGTGCTTGCCAGGAAGGCCCAGCCTTGAATCCATTCAAAAATCCGGCGCGTATAGTTAGTCGGTCGTTAATTTTTTGTGATGGTCGGCGCCTAAAATCATATACATCGCCGGCACGACGAAAAGCGTGAACAGTGTACCGATGGCAAGGCCTGTCGCGATGACGAGGCCCATATTGAAGCGGGACAGCGCACCAGCGCCCGATGCGGTAATCAGGGGCGCGACGCCCAAGACCATCGCGGCGGTGGTCATCAAAATCGGGCGCAGGCGGATGGCAGCGGCTTCGATGATCGCATCGTGCTTGCCGCGCCCTTCCTTTTGCAGATTGTTGGCGAACTCGGTGATCAGAATGCCGTGTTTGCTGATCAGCCCCATCAGGGTCACAAGCCCGACCTGCGTGTAGATATTGATGCTGGCTTTGCCGATGCCGCCGAGGCCCAGAGTTTGCAAAAACCACGCGACCGCATGCGGCATCGCTTGCAACGCGTTCGCATCGGTGCTGTCGAGGCTGATGAAGAACAACGCGCCCGCGATCGACATCGGCACCGAAACCAGAATGATCAACGGATCGCGAAAGGATTCGAATTGTGCGGCCAGCGTCAGGAAAATGATGATAAGGGCAAAGGCGAAGGTGCCGAGGAAGCCGGAAGATTCCTGCTCGAACTGGCGCGACTGGCCGGCATAATCGTAGCTATAGCCCTGCGGCAGATCGTGCGCTGCGATTTTCTTGAGCCCATCGAGTGCTTGTCCGAGGGATATGCCCGGGAACATGACGCCCGAAACCGTTGCGGCATTGGCCTGCTGGAAGTGGTTAAGCGATTCCGGAACGGTTTTGGTGACGATGCGCGCGAGCGTCGACAGCGCGATCGGCGTGCCCGAGGCCGTGCGGATATAATAGTCGTTCAATTGCTGCACGGTCAGGCGCGAACGCTGCTGCACCTGCGGGATGACTTTGTAGGATCGCCCGTCGAGCGTGAAATAATTGACATAGCCGCCGCCCAGCATCGAAGACAGCGCGTCGCCAACGTCGCTCATGGTCAGTCCGAATTGCGCGGCTTTGGCGCGGTTGATGACGACGGTGGCCTGCGGCTGGTCGATCTTCAGGTCTTCGTCGCTGAACAGGAACAGGCCGCTTTTGCGCACGTCCTCCATGAAATTCTGCACGACCGGGTTCATGCGCTCGAACGGCTGGGTCGAGGTGATGACAAACTGGACCGGCAAACCGCGGCTGCCTGGCAGCGGCGGCGGCTGGAACACGGCCGCGCGCACGCCCGCGATGCCGTTAAGCTCGTTTTGCACAAGCGGTTGAAGATCATTCGACGTGCGGGTGCGCTCATCCCACGGCTTCAGCACCATGCCTGCGATCGACCGGCCCGGCATGTCGAGCTGGAACACGTGGTCGGTTTCGGGATAGGCGGCGAACATTTTATAGACCTGCTGATCGTACAACAGACGCTGTTGCAGGGTCGCGTCGGGCGCGGAGGTCAGAAGCGAAATCACGACGCCCTGATCTTCCTGCGGCGAAAGTTCCGTTTTGGCGCTTGTGTAAAGGAAATAGATGCTGCCGAGGATAAGCGCGGCGAAAGTCACCGTCACGGGAAGGTAGTCGAGGCTGGCGCGCAGGCGGCGCTCGTAACCCTTGCGCACCCGGTCGAAAACCCGGTCGAGCGCGTCGGTGATCTTGCGGTCGAAGCCGGTGTCGCCGGGCGTATGCGGCTTGAAAAACTTGCCGCACATCATCGGCGACAGGGTCAGCGCAACGATGGCCGAAATCGTCACCGCGCCGACCAGCGTAAAGGCGAATTCGGTGAACAGCGCGCCGGTCAATCCGCCCTGAAACCCGATTGGCACATAGACCGCGATCAAAACGATAGTCATGGCGACGATCGGGCTGGCAAGTTCGCGCGCCGCGATCAGTGCCGCGTCGAGCGGTTTTTTGCCTTCTTCGATATGGCGGTTGACGTTTTCGACCACGATGATGGCGTCGTCGACGACAAGGCCTATGGCGAGGACAAGCGCGAGAAGGGTAAGCAGGTTTATCGAAAAACCGAGCGCCATCATGAAGATGAAGGCGCCGATCAACGACAAAGGAATGGCAATAACCGGGATGACGACCGAACGCGGCGAGCCGAGGAACAGGAACACGACGCAGGCGACGATGGCGATGGCTTCAAGCAGCGTATGTTCGACTTCGTTGATCGAGGCGGTCACGAATTTGGTCGAGTCGTAGACGATCTTGCCCTGCAGCCCTTGCGGCAATTGCGCCTGAATGCCGGGAAAGGTTTTGCGGATATCCTTGACGACGTCGAGCAAATTCGCGCCCGGCGCCACCTGAATGCCGATATAGACCGCCTGCTGCCCGTCGAAGCCGACGCGGCTTTCGTAATCGTCGGAGCCGAGCGTGACCTTGGCGACGTCCTTGAGGCGGACGAGTGCGCCGTTCTGCTGCTTGACGATCAGGCTGCGGAAATCGGCCAGCGAATGCAGGTCGGTCGAGGCGTTAAGGTTGATCTGCACCATCTGGCCCTTGGTGTTGCCGAGGCCGGAGATGTAGTCGTTCTGCGACAGCGCAGTGGCACCATCGCTCGCGGTCAGGCCATAGGCGGCGAGCTTCGCCGGATCGAGCCAGGCCCGGAGCGCGAAGGTGCGGCCGCCCAGAATCTCCGCGGTCTGCACGCCGGACACCGCCTGCAGCTTGGGCTGCACCACGCGCGTCAGGTAATCGGTGATCTGGTTCGGCGCGAGCACGGTGCTCTTGAAGCCGATATACATCGCGTCGAAGGTTTGGCCGATCTTGATCGTCACCACCGGCTGCTGCGCGCCCGGTGGCAGCTGGTTCAGCACCGAGGTGATCTTGGCGTTGATCTCGGTCATCGCCTTGTCCGGGTCGTAGTTGAGCCGGAGGTTGGCGGTGATGGTGCTGACGCCCGCGGTGCTGATCGACGTCAGATAGTCGATGCCGTTGGCTTGAGCGATCGCGTTCTCGAGCGGCGTGGTGATGAAGCCCGCGACCACCGACGGATCGGCGCCGTAGTACGTGGTGCTGACGGTCACCACCGCGTTCTCGGTACGCGGAT
>JAGWKW010000172.1 GCA_028865155.1 Alphaproteobacteria bacterium | reverse complement strand
GAATGTCCGCGGCTGGAAGCTTTATTACGATCCGTCGATCGTCATTCGGCATTTCATCCATCCCGACAGGCTTAAACCGGTATGGATGCGCCGCCGCTATTTCTGGCAGGGCGTGTCGGATTACGCGATCTATATGTATTTGCAGGAGAAAGGCATCACGATCGACCACGGCGTCGCGGTCGAGTTGCCTTTGGGCCGCAATTATTGGACATTCATCAACAATGCCGACGAGGCGCCGACCGGGGAAAATCTGAACCGCCTGCGCGGGCTTGGCTTTATCCTCGCGCGGACGGGGTTCATTCCCATCGGCTGAACAGGAAGGAGGCGCGCATGAAATTCCGTTTCTTTTGCGGCATCGCCGTATTGATGGGGGCGCTGGCTGCCTGTTCGCCCGCCGCGCTGGCGGGCGAAAGTCACGAACACAGGATGGAGTTTCACGCGCACGACCGGTCTTATCTGATTTACCGGCCCGCGTCGCTCGACAAGGACAAAGCGGTTCCGCTCGTCATCGTTTTGCACGGCGGTTTCGGTTCCGGCGCGCAGGCCGAGAAATCCTATGGCTGGGACGAAGAAGCCGACGCCAAGGGCTTCGTCGTCGCCTATCCCGATGGCGTGCGCCACAGCTGGAACGCGGGCGGCGCATGCTGCGGCAGGGCGCGACGCGACGATGTCGATGATGTCGGCTTCCTGAACGCGCTGATCGACCGCGTCGTGCATGTCGAGAATATCGATCCGAAGCGCGTTTATATGACCGGCATGTCGAACGGCGCGGCGATGGCGTATCGCTATGCCTGCGAAGGAAGTTTTTCCGTTGCCGCATTCGGTTCCGTGTCGGGGGACATGACCGCTTCCTGTCCGCATCCGCGCGCTGTGTCGCTGATGGAAATTCACGGGCTTGCCGACCGCAACATTCCATTCAAGGGCGGCAGGGGCAGCAAGGGCGTGACGCATATCGACTGGCCCCCCGTCGCGCAGACGGTGGGCATTTTCCGCCGCGCAGGGGAATGCACTGCACCGGCCACCTCGACCAAAGGCCCGGTGAAAACGGAAATGTCGGCCTGTAAAGGCGGGCGCGAAGTGGTTCTGACGACGATTGCGGATGCCGGGCATCAATGGCCCGGTGGCCATGAACACAGCATGATAGGCCGGATGCTGTTGCGGCTCGATCCGCCCAGTAGGGCGCTCGACGCGACTTCGGTTTTGTGGAATTTCTTCGCCGGGCATAAGGCGCCGTGACGAACGGGACCTGAACCGTCTGAATATCCGCGCAAGCCGCTTCACGGTTTGTTAAAAACTGTTATATATGCAGTAACGAACGTCATTCGCCGGAGAGGGCGCCATGAACGATTCCATACCCGCCTATATCGAGAACGTGACCTATGCCGAGCTGGCCGTGGGGCGAAGCGCAAGCCTGACGCGCGCGCTGACGCACAAAGACATCGAATTGTTCGCCGCCGTGTCGGGCGACGTCAATCCGATGCATATGGATGAAAATTTCGCGCGCAACGACCAGTTCCACGGCGTCATCGGCCACGGCATGTGGCTGGGCGGTTTGATTTCGACTTTGCTTGGCACGGCTTTGCCGGGGCCGGGCACGCTTTACCTGGAACAGGATATCAAGTTCAAGAAGCCGGTGCGGCTTGGCGATATGGTCACGGTTACGGTCACGGTGCGCGAGAAACCTTCGTCAACCCATCCGGTCGTTGTTTTCGATTGCCTGTGCGCCAACCAGAAAGGCGAGCGCGTCGCCGAAGGAACGGCGACGGTTCTGGCGCCGACGGAAAAGACCCGCTCGCCGCGCCCCGAATTGCCCGACATCGAATATCGCACGCATGACCGTTATCACGAGATCATGAAGCGGTGTCGCGCTTTCGAGCCGGTGCGCACCGCTGTCGTGCATCCGGTTCAGGCCGAAGTCATTACCGCTGTCGCCGATGCCGCCCAGGATGAGCTTATCCAGCCGGTGCTGATCGGGCCGAAGGCGCGCATCGCGGCAGCCGCGAAAGAAGCGGGCGTGGACATAGCGCCGTGGGAGCTGGTCGACGCCGAGCATAGCGACGCGGCAGCCGCGAAAGCCGCCGAACTGGCGGCGGCAAAAAAGGTCGAGGCCATTATGAAGGGCGCGCTTCACACCGACGAATTGCTGCATCCCATCGTCGCGCCGTCGTCGGGTTTGGGAACGGGGCGGCGGCTGTCGCACGTCTATGTCATGGATGCGCCGAATTATCCGAAGCTTCTGTTCATCACCGACGCGGTCGTCAATATCGCGCCAGATTTGGCCGCCAAGGCCGACATCTGCCGCAACGCCATCGATTTCTGGCATGTGCTGTTTGCCCATGAGAAACGCGAGCCGAAAGTCGCGCTTCTTGCGGCAATCGAACTCGTCAACGCCAAGATGCCTGCGACGGTCGATGCCGCCGCTTTGTGCAAAATGGCCGAACGCGGCCAGATTGCGGGCGGCGTCATCGACGGGCCGCTGGCGTTCGACAATGCGGTCAGCAGACAGGCAGCGGACGAAAAAGGCATCGTGTCCGATGTTGCGGGCGATGCCGATATTCTGGTCGTGCCGAATATCGAAGCCGGGAACATGCTGGCCAAGCAATTGACGTTTTTGAGCCATGCCGACGCGGCGGGCATCGTCCTTGGCGCGCGCGTGCCGGTGATTTTGACCAGCCGCGCCGACAATCTGCGCACGCGTTTGTTCTCTTGCGCGATGGCGGTCATTATGGCCCATGCGCGGCGCGGAGGCGTATGACATGACCGACGCGATCCTGACCGTCAATGCCGGGTCGTCGAGCGTCAAGTTCCAGCTTTTCGGGTATGACGCGGCTTTGCCGCTTCTGGCCGAAGGCCATGTGTCGGGCATCGGCGGAACGCCGAATTTTGCTGCCCGCAACGCGCAAGATCCCGCCGATGCCGTCGAAAAAAAGCTTCCCGCCGGTGCGACGCATGAAGAAGCGATCCGCGGCATCGTCGAATGGGTGCATGGGCACGATGCCGGGTGGCGGATTGCGGCGGTCGCGCATCGCATCGTGCATGGCGGTACCGAATTCGATGCGCCCGTGCGCGTCGATTCGCATATTTTCCATCGGTTGAAAGAACTGATTCCGCTCGCGCCTTTGCATCAGCCGCATAATCTCGCCGCGCTCGGCATCGCCGAACGGTTATTGGCGCATGCGCCGCAGATTGCCTGTTTCGACACCGCGTTCCATGCGCGGCACGATCCTTTGTTCACGGCGTTCGCCTTGCCGCAGGATATAAGCGACAAGGGCGTGCGGCGTTACGGGTTTCACGGCCTGTCTTACGACTGGATCGCGCATGTTTTACGGCGGGAACATGCCGGTCTTGCGGCCGGGCGGGTCGTCGTTGCGCATCTGGGCAACGGCGCGTCCTTGTGCGCGTTGCAGGGCGGGCGCAGCATCGACACGACGATGGGCATGACTGCGCTCGACGGGCTGCCGATGGGCACGCGCTGCGGCGCGATTGACGCGGGCGCGGTGATATACATGATCCGCGATCTCGGCCTTGCGGCGGAC